>CAZERH010000116.1:1194-2949 GCA_964515535.1 uncultured Anaerolineaceae bacterium | reverse complement strand
TAGGAAAATAAAATGGTTGTAACAGTTTCACCTTTTCATAAATTACAGGCAGATTTGGCAACGGTCATCTCTTCGATGCCTGCGGGAGAGCGATTGCCCTCCGAGCCAAAGCTGGCAAAACAATTAGGCGTTTCGCGCGCGACTTTACGCGAGGCAATGCGGACTTTTGAGACACAAGGTCTCATTCGGCGGCGACAAGGAGCGGGGACTTTCGTGGTCGGGGAAGTGCCAATGTTGGAGAGCGGTTTGGAGGTGCTGGAGAGCATCGAGACAATGGCACAGCGTTTGGGGATGGAAGTTTCAGTGAAAGATGTTCGGATCGAGGAGGTGCTTGCAGAAAGCAAACAAGCCCAAAAGTTGAGCGTTCCGCTTAAATCGCCCTTAATCCGCATTTCGCGGGTAATGTGCATGGATCAGCGTCCAGCGGCATTTCTTATGGATACTTTGTCCCGTGATTTTCTCTCTGTGGATGAGCTTCCAAAAAAATTTAAGGGGTCTATTTTAGATTTCCTAATCGCACGCGGCGATTCGCCCACGATGGCAAAGATCGCGGTGAATGCGAGCAGTGCGCCTTCTTATGTGGCAAAAGGATTGGAAATCCAGCGCGGTGATGTTTTGCTACGCTTGAGTTCTCAACTTTATTTGGATGCGGATCAGGTGATTGACTATAGCATCGGTTATTTTTTGCCCGGTTATTTTAATTTCCACGTTTTGGGACGTGTCGGCACTTAAGGAATAGGGAATACGCATTACTCGATAGTGCGTATTCCGTATTGCGTAAGTGATACAAACTTAATAATTTTTTTATCTAAAAGGAGTAAGTAAAATGCGTAGTTTTGCAGGTCGTGACATTCTTTCTTTGAAAGAGTTCGAACGTAATGAGTTTTTCCGTGTCTTTGAGATTGCCGAAGAGTTGGAGCCGATTGCTCGCAACCGCCAGAATACCGATCTTTTGGCTGATAAGACTTTGGTAACAGCTTTTTATCAACCTTCCACCCGCACCCGCTTGGCACACGAAGCCGCGATGCACCGCTTGGGCGGTCATGTAACCGGTTTCTCTGATGCAAAGATGACCCGCGCGGGCGATTTCTATCAAGAGTCCATTAAAGATACCGTCAAGATGCTTGAGTTCTACGGCGATATGATCGTGATGCGCCACTTCCAACAAGGTGCACCGCAAGAAGCCGCAAAATGGGCATCCATCCCCGTGATCAACGGCGGTGACGGCTGGGGCGAACATCCCACCCAGATTTTGACCGATCTCTACACCGTGTTGCGCGAAAAAGGCACAATTGACGGTTTGCGCTGGGTTGCCATCGGCGATATGCGGATGCGCACGATGCACTCTCTCGGTCACGCGTTGACCCAATTCGATTGCCCGATCACCTTCGTTTCTCCTCCCGGCATGGAAATGCCCGCAGAATACGAAAAAGATTTCGATGCAATGGCTCTTGATTATAGCTATGCCGAGCATGTCGGCGATGTGATCGGCGAAGCGGATGTGATCCTTGTTGAGCCGACCATTCAACCCGATTACACCAAATCACGCGATGAGCGCACCGGTGATGAAGGCATGACCCCAGCTAATTATAAAATCACTGTTGATTTGCTCAAGAACAAAGCCAAATCCGATGCGATTTTGCTCCACTCTTTACCCCGCATGGATGAAATCCCCGCTGACGTGGACATCACCCGCTGGTCTCGCTATTGGCAAGAAGCCTTCAATGGCGTTGTAATGCGCATGGCGTTGTTGGC
>CAZERH010000116.1:0-1094 GCA_964515535.1 uncultured Anaerolineaceae bacterium | reverse complement strand
GAAGAAGTCGAAACGATCTTGGACGTAGCTTGGGATTTGAAGAAAAAACGCGCTTTGGGTGAACCCCATGCTTATTTGCGCGATAAAACATTGGCAATGCTTTTCTTCTTCTCCAGCACCCGCACGCGCGGCTCTTTTGAGTCGGGTATGGCGCAATTGGGCGGACACGCCGCTTTCATCGAAAGCCGCACCACCCAAATCTCACACGGCGACACCGAGACCGAGATGGGCGAAATCTTCGGTCGTTATTTTGACGGGATCGCCATCCGCCACGTGGACTGGGGCATCGGCAATCGTTATTTGAACTTGGTCGCCAGCGCATCCCGCGTCCCCGTGTTGAATATGCAATGCGAAATCTATCATCCGCACCAATGCTTGGCGGATATTATGACCATTATCGAGAAGAAAGGTCGCAACCTGAAACGCAAGAAGATGGTCGTTTCTTGGGCGTATGCTTCTTCTTACCTGAAACCGATGTCTGTTCCACAATCATTGGTTTTACAAATGCCACGTTTTGGTTTGGACGTAGTTCTCGCGCATCCGCCCGAGTTCAAGTTGCGCCCGGAGATCATGGAACAAGCCAAAGAACAAGCGCGTCTCGCCGGTGCCGGTTTTGAAGTCACCGATGATATGGAAGCCGCATTCAAAGATGCAGATGTCGTTTACGCAAAATCCTGGGGGCCTCTGCTGACCACCCAAGATCCCGCCGAAGGGAAAGTCATCCAAGATAAATATAAACACTGGATCACCGACCAACGCAAAATGGATTTGGCAAAACCGGATGCGATCTACATGCACCCGCTTCCCGCTGACCGTGACGTAGAAGTCACCAGCGAAGTAATGGATGGACCGAATTCAGTCGTCTTTGACCAAGCCGAAAACCGTATGCACGCGCAAAAAGCGGTGATGGCATTAACAATGAGGTAGGTTAGATGGTCTGATAGTCGTGTGGTCTGATGGTCAGACAGTTCGACCACCAGACCACACGACCCCTAGACTACAAGACCACTAGACCATCCGACTAGGAGACCAAATGACCAAAAAAAAAGTAGCCGTTCTTGCCGTTGGCGGGAACGCGTTAATCGTAGATAAAA
>CAZERH010000115.1:0-6373 GCA_964515535.1 uncultured Anaerolineaceae bacterium | reverse complement strand
GTTCATCGCTATTTGTGCGAGAAAACGCTAAAATAGTTCGCGATGAAGAGAACCGCATTCTCTATTATGAGGGATCTGTTGAGAATATCACCGAGCAAGTCAAGGCAGAGTCCGCACTTAAAAAAAGCGAGGAGCGATACCGAAATATTTTCAATAGCGGGGCTGTGGGAATCACGTTGGTCGGTCCCGATAGAAAATTCGTATCGGTAAATCCGCGCTTTTGTGAAATGCTTGGCTATACAGAGCAAGAGCTATTGGAAAAAACATTGCCAGCGATAACGCATCCTGACGATGTTGAAGCCAGCATAACTTTTATGCAAAATTTCAAGGAAGAAGAACAACCTTTTTCTAAAACAGAAAAACGGTATATAAAAAAGAATGGTCAGATACTCCACGCACAAACAACTATTTCTAAAGTGCCTATGGGAGAAAGCACTCCGCCGTATACGCTGGGAATTATTGAAGATATTACGGAACGGATACATGTAGAACAAGCATTAAGAGAAAGCGAAGGAAAATTTCGCGGACTCGTAGAAGCCTCCAGCGATTGGATTTGGGAGGTAAACGCAGAGGGTGTTTATACCTACGTTAGCCCGCAGGTGAAAGATATTTTGGGCTATACGCAGGAAGAAGTAATAGGAAAAACCCCTTTCGATTTTATGTCGCCTGAAGAAGAAAAAGGAGCTAGTAAGGTATTTGGTCGATTGATGCAAAATGTGCAACCCATTGTTTCTTTAGAGAATATCAATCAACACAAGAACGGAGAATATCTCACTCTTGAAACAAACGGCTTACCATTTTTTGATGCAGATGGGCAATTTTTGGGCTATAGAGGTATAGATAGAGATATTACCGGTAGAAAACAAATTGAAAACGAACGTGAAGTTTTGCTTAATGATTTGGCGCATCGTAGCATGTTATTGAAGACCGCCGCAAACGTCTCTAAATCTGTTTTATCCATTCTCTCCCTCGATAAATTATTAGAAAAAACTGTAAAACAAATACGCAAAGACTTTGGCTACTATTACGTGGGTATATTTTTAGTAGACCAAGAAAAAAAATACGCTATTCTGAAAACTGGCACGGGAGAAGCAGGCAAAAAAATGGTTGCATCGGGGCATAAACTGAAAATTGGCGGCAACTCAATGATTGGGTGGAGCATAGCCAATGCTAAAGCGAGAATTGCCATCAACGCGAACGAAGATGCGGTTCGTTTCTCCAATCCGCTTCTCCCGAAAACTCGTTCAGAGATGGCGTTGCCCTTAATTATAAAAGAAGATGTTATCGGTGGATTGATTGTGCAAAGTGATAAAGAAGTAGAGTTTACCGAAGAAGATGTTTCTGCCTTAGAAACAATGGTAGATCAATTAGCCATTGCTATTCAAAACGCTCGGTTATATGAACAAGCTAAAAGTGAAATAAAAGAACGAGAGCGTGCAGAAAAACGACTACAAGAAAGCGAGAAAAGTTTTAGGCTGTTATTTGAAAATTCACCCTTAGGTACGTATGTTTCGACACCCGAAGGAAAAATTCTGGATGCAAACCAAGCCTTATTAGATATTTTAGGATCCCAGTCTTTTGAGGCAACAAAAAAAATCAATATATTAGAACTTCCCGCATTGGTAGAAAGCGGCTATGTTGATGTTTTTCATGAGTGCATAAGAAAAAAAGAAGTTTTGTTTTGGGAATTTCCATATACATCGATTTGGGACGTGAAACTGACTTTATCAAGTTATATGATTCCTGTAATTAATGAAGGGGGGCAAGTTGAAAAAATCTATACCATTATGGAAAATATCACCGAGCGCAAAAATGCAGAAACCGCCCTAAAAGAAAGCGAAGAACGTTTCCGTGATATTTTTAACAGCGGAGCGGTTGGTATAGCTATTAATGACGACAGCGGTAAATTCATCGCAGTAAACCCGCGTTTATCTCAAATCTTCGGATATACGGAAAAAGAATTCAAAGAAAAAAACTTCACGGATATCCTTCATCCGGAGGATACAGAAGAAGGGTTGGAGTTTGTTCTAAAATTCCTAAAAGAGAAACCGCTTTTTGCAAAAACAGAAAAACGACACTTGAAAAAAAATGGCGAAATTCTTTACGGGCATATTACCCTCTCTCTCCTTCCTAAAGCACAAAATAAAAATAATGAATACGACATATTAAGTATCATCGAAGACATTACTGAAAAAGTGGAAACTGAAAAAGCACTCAAAAAAGCCGAAAATTATCTGGCGAATGTAATAGATTCAATGCCTTCGGCTCTGATAGGCGTAGACGCTGAGGGAAAAATAACACAGTGGAATAGCGAAGCCGAACGCGTTTCCGGCTTGGCGTCTGCTCAGGTACTTGGTCATTCACTAGAAGAGGCGTTCCCTCGGTTATCCACCAAACTTGATCAGGTGCGCGTCGCCATGAAAACGCGTCGAGTGCAAACAGACCCTAAAAAAGCCTATCAAGAAAACGGCGAAACTCACTACGAAGATGTAACCATCTATCCCCTCGTTGCCAACGGAGTCGAAGGAGTTGTAATTCGCGTAGATGATGTCACCCAAAAGGTACAAATCGAAGAACTCATGCTACAAAGCGAAAAAATGCTCTCAGTGGGTGGCTTGGCGGCAGGGATGGCGCACGAAATCAACAACCCACTAGCCGGTATGATGCAAACCGCCGCAGTGATGAGCAATAGATTGACCAGCATAGAAATGCCCGCCAATCAGCGTGCCGCAAAAGAAGCGGGAATTTCGCTAACCGCCATGCACGCTTTTATGGAAATGCGTGGCATCCCGCGAATGCTTAACGCCATTAACGATTCGGGACTACGCGTGGCTGAAATTGTAGATAATATGCTCAGCTTTGCGCGGCGAAGCGATTCGGCGGTTACCACCATTGATTTAGGCAAATTGTTGGATAAAACTCTAGAACTCGCCACCACCGATTATGACCTCAAAAAACAATACGATTTTAAAACTATTAAAATTATTAAAGAATACGAAGAGGATTTACCTTATGTCCCTTGTGAAGCGAGCAAGATACAACAAGTCTTTTTAAACATCCTTCGTAACGGTGCCCAAGCTATGCACGATGCACCCCAAAAAGAAGAAGCATCCCGGTTCATTTTACGCATGATATACGAAGAAAACACGAATATGCTTCGCATAGAAATAGAAGATAATGGTCCGGGCATAGACGAAAAAAACAAAAAAAGAATTTTTGAACCGTTTTTCACTACCAAAGCGGTTGGTGAAGGTACCGGATTAGGGTTGAGTGTTTCCTTCTTTATTATTACCGAAAATCACGGTGGTACATTAGATGTGGTATCAGAACCCAACCAAGGAGCAAATTTTATTATCCGCTTGCCACTGTCTGGGAGACGTACATGAGGACGATATTGATTCTTGATGATGAAGACGTAATCAGAGAAGCATTTTCCGCCTATTTTGAAGACAGGCTTTGGGACACATTGCCCGTAGAGAGTGCTGAAGATGCCTTAGCTTTGCTTGAGAACGAAAACCCGGATGCGGCTATAGTAGATATTCGTCTACCCGGCATGGGCGGCGGAGATTTCATTCGCAATGCACTCTTGCTCAAGCCAAAAACGGTTTTTGCCATTTGCACAGGTTCGCCGGAATATATAGTCCCGATGGATTTACGAGGGGAACCTCAAGTTTCTAAATTTATCTTTAAAAAACCGCTAACTAAACTTTTTGACCTTGAAAACGAGCTACTTAGCATTATCGAAAAGTTAGCAAAAAACGAGCGTGAGAAATGAATTCAAATGCATTGCCTAAAATACTCATCATTGATGACGAAGAGATTATTCGCCAAAGTTTTTCTGACCATCTGGAAGACTTGGGGTATCAAGTAATCAGTGCAAAAAATGGGCGTGCAGGTTTGGAGATGATGGAGAATGAGCAACCGGACCTAATTCTCACCGATTTGCGTATGCCCGAAATGGGCGGATTGGAAGTAATTAAACATGCACTAGAAAAAGACCCGAATATGCCGATTGTCGTTATCTCCGGAGCCGGGCGAATTTCGGATGCAATCGAAGCGTTACGTTTGGGCGCGTGGGATTATATTCTTAAGCCAATCAACGAAATATCTGCTCTGACGTATCTTGTAACTAAAATTCTTGAAAAAAAACGAATTCTTCAAGAGAATCGAGGTTATCAAGAAAACCTAGAGGCAATGGTGCATGAACGAACCATAGATCTTATACAAGCCAAAGAACGCACCGAAAACATCTTAAATGCCATTCAAAGTGGCGTTATGATTATTGATGCGAGTGCACATAAAATTGTCGAAGTAAACCCTGCCGCAATAGAAATGATAGGAGCATCGGAAGATGAAATTATCGGGCGAGTTTGCCACGAATTTGTCTGCCCGATAGAAGAGGGGCAGTGCCCCGTTACTGACAAAGGAGAAGAACCTGATCACCTGTCTTGCATTTTGCTAACCAAAACAGGAGAAGAGAGAAACATACTCAAAAATGTTGTGGAAATCAAATTGGGCGAACAGGACTATCTTTTAGAAAGTTTTGTCGATATTACAGAACGAGTTCGCGCTGAAAAATTATTGCGAGAAAGTGAAATTTACTATCAAGCCATCATCAATGTTCAAACAGACTTGCTATATCGTTATACTTTTGATGGAAAAATCACCTTTGCCAACGAATCTTTTTGCAAATTCTTTGGCGTCAATAAAAATGAGGTTGTTGGGGCACAGCGTTTTGAATTTATTCCACCTGAATCACATAAAGAAATCCGTAAGCTGACAGTTGATTTGAACGCAGAACAACCTGTTTTGCTACATGAGAATAAAAATATAGATGCTCAGGGCGAACTTCGTTGGCTTCATTGGACTAACCAAGCCATTCTGAATGATGCAGGTGAGATTATCGAATATCAGTCAGTTGGGCGGGATATTACTGAAAGAAAAAAGATGGAACGTTCACAAAAAATGCTGTACAGCATTTCACAAGCGGCTAACAGAGCTTATACCCCGGAAGATTTTTACCCCGTTATTCATAAAATCATTGGTGAAAATATGCCCGCAGAAAACTTCTACATAGCTTTGTATGTAGAGGAGAGCGATAGCATTCAGCCTGTATATTTTAAAGATGAAAAAGACAGCCTTCCGCCATTGCAACTTTTTAACCGCGGCATAACAGCCTATGTACTCAAAACAGCAGAGTCTTTGCTTTGCACATCGGATGAATATGATCAGCTAGTAGCGCATAACAAAATTGAAGAAGCAGGTGCCCCCTCGCCAATTTGGTTAGGAGTTCCCCTCATTACCAAGGATAAAACAATAGGCGTGATGGTTGTCCAAGATCACTACGATGAGGGATCCTATGGACAAGAAGAAAAGCAAATGCTAGAAATTATCTCGTCTTCTGTGTCCAGCGCAATAGCTCGCCAACTCGCTCAGGAGGAAACGCACAACTTAAATCGCGTATTGGAAGAACGGGTGGAAAAACGCACCAACGAGCTGAAAGAACGTGTCAGCATGGTAGAAAAGCTCAATAGCGGCATGTCGAATCTCCTTTCGGATTTAAGCATTGCAAATACTATTGCCGAAGAAAATGCTGAAAGCCTGAAGCAAGCCAATGCCGAGTTAGAATCCTTCTCCTATTCGGTCTCCCACGATTTACGCGCCCCGTTACGACATATCGAAAGTTTTACTAAACTCCTCAATAATCATCTTAGCGAAAAATTGGATGAAAAATCCGCTCGTTATATAAAGCATATTGTCGAATCTACAGAAAGAATGAGAAATTTGATTGAAGATTTATTAACCCTCTCGCGCACAAGCAGAGCTGATTTGCATATAAAAACACTTGACATGAATGGAATTGTCGAAAGCGTGCGTGTTGATTTACTGAATGAGCCTAGCGAACGCGATATCACGTGGAGGGTTGCCATTCTTCCTTTAACCCAAGCGGATGCCGGTTTAATAAAGATTCTTTGGGAGAACCTCATCGGGAACGCGGTAAAATATACGCAAAAGCGTAAAAAAACCATTATAGAGATTGGCGTTTTAGCCTCCGGTGAATTCCCTGTTTTTTTCATTCGGGATAATGGTGTTGGATTTGCGCCCGCATATAAAGAGCAACTTTTTAATGTTTTTGAACGTCTCCACAAGAGCGATGATTTTGAAGGTTCTGGCGTAGGCTTGGCAACGGTAAAACGAATCGTGGAAAGACATAACGGAGAAATTTGGGCAGAGGGGAAGGTGGATGAAGGCGCGACTTTTTATTTTTCGTTGGGCAATGACGAATAGTTAAATTATTAACTCATGTTACGCAGTAGGTGCGATTTGAAGCGTTTTTGTTTTCAGTTTTTGTAGCTCAAGAAAAGCCACTTTC
>CAZERH010000114.1:0-6420 GCA_964515535.1 uncultured Anaerolineaceae bacterium | reverse complement strand
AAATGATTCCCCGCACCGAGACGCTTCTCTTTCAAGCCGCCCGCGCCCAATTTGTGGAGCAGGTGATTAAACCGCGTCTCGCGAATGGAGAGATCGTCATCTCCGACCGATACGCAGATTCGACTATCGCCTACCAGGGCTACGGGCATCAACAGGATTTGACGCAAATCCGCGCCTTAATTGAATACGCCACCGGCGGACTGCAACCCGATTTAACCATCTACCTAGACGTGGACATCGAAACCGGCTTAAAACGCAAAAAAAACGCCGAAGAATGGAATCGGCTGGACGCGTATACGGTGGAGTTCCACAAACGCGTGAGGGCAGGTTATTTGCAGATGGCGAAACATGAAAGATGGGTGACGGTAGATGCAGGTCAGGGTTGGGACGCGGTGCAGGAGGAGTTGAAGAGGGTGATTGGGGAGAAATTTAAATCTGGTTTTTTTCTTAATCAATAAAGGTAGTTGCTCAAAATCAAGGTGTGATGTTTTTTGCAAGTAGGGGTGGAGGACCCTCCGCTCCTACCCAGGCGTTTTTGGCAAATTTCTCCCACTCTTTTCGAAGGGGTGCTTCCCCCAATCCGCTTTCTATTTTTTTGAGCATTATTTCTAGCTTGGCGCGCGGCTCAGATGTATCGCGTCCTTGAGATTTCAAGGCGGTTATGTAGATTTTTAAGGTACGCAAGTTGATCCAGAAAAAGGGGGAGTCTTCGAAATTGTTGAAATAATTTTCAAAAAGAACAAGCGATTTTTCTATATCTCCGCGTTGTAAGTAAGAACGTGCTCGCAGATAATCTATCCATGAGGTGGCTTTGGGATGAGTGCGTTTATTAAATTCTTTGATAATATAAAGTGCGTTTTTTTCAAATTTTTCATATTTTTCTGCGAAAACAAAAAGACTTAGCTCTAAAGATTTTGCATTGATAGAAATGATTTCTAAACCGGCTTTTTCGGCTTTGGTAATTGCAAGTTGAAGCGTAGCATCTGCTTGAGAATCGCCAAGCAAGCCGAGTGTCACGCCCAGTTGCGCCAGATTCTCCAGCATGGCAAAACTGCCCGGGTCTACATCTACGCCTTTTTGATACGCGCCCACGGCTTGGGGATACGCATCCAGATAGGTATAAATATCGCCAATTATTTTATAGCCCATAGAAGTTATTTCTGTATGCTCGTATTCTTCTCCAAGACGAATGGCTTTTTGTCCGTATTCCCACGCTGAGCCTAAAAAGGCTAATTTTGTTTCGTTCATACCCGCGTAGGCGGAGGCGTAGCCCATCATTCGCCAGCTATCTGTTTGTGTTGCTAGGGCTATGCTTTTGCAAGAGGCTTCTTTGCCTTCTTTGTAGTTGCCAAGGTAGTAATGTGCTAATCCTGAAATGCTGTGCGGTAGTATTGCGCCGTAGGGAGAACGAGCTAGTCTCATGGCGTGCAGAGATTTTTTTGCGTAAACGAGTGCTTTTTTAGGAAACCCCATGCCTGTTAGGACGGTGGCCATTTGATAATTTGCATGTCCTGAAAGGTATAAAGAGGCTGAATCATTTCTCCCTTTTCCTAAGGCTAAGGCTTCTTGAAAACTTTCTTGTGAAACGGTAAATTCACTGAGCATATAGAGAAATACGCCTCGATGGATTAGCGCATTCATCTGTGCGGGGATATGGTTGCTCGTTTTTAGGTAGGCTAGGGCTTCTTTGGCATAAGCTAGTCCTTCTACAAATTGGTTGCGCGCCATGCACACATCCCCCATCCCGTCTAGGGCGGCTCCGGTTAAGAGCGCACTGCCGCGTTTTTCTGCTATGGCTAAAAATCTTAGCATTACTTTTTCCAGCGCATTCGGGTTATCTTTTTCAAAAAGCATAAAGCCCCAGTTTGCATAGAGAGTATAGATGTTTTCTTCTGTGAGTGTTGTTTTTTCCATTAACGATTCGGCGTGTTTATACGCTATTACAGAATCTTCAACTGAAAAAAGTTGATAAGCATATTGTCCGGCTTGCACCCATAGTTCAAAAGCGCGCTTTAACTCTCCTGCTTTTTCATAGTGTTTTGCTAAAATAGGAGCTTCTGCATCTTTGAATTCTTGGCTCATTTTTTCTAGGGCATGGGCTATTTTTTTATGCAATAGGCGGCTTTGAATGGGGGTAAGGGATGAGAGTATAGTTTCACGAATTTTTTCATGCACAAAAGCATATTTTAGAACATCCTTTTTCTTTTCCTCGCGAAGTAGTTGTGCGTCTTCTAACTCTTCCATCAAAAATGATATTTCGTCTAAAGAAAAATCTGCCGCTTTTTCTAAGAGGTTAAACTCAAAGGGGTTTCCCAAAATAGCGGCGATATATAATAGCTCCTCGGCAGAATCCGAGATATTTTCTAACCGCCTCTCAATAAGACTTTTTATGCTCGCGGGGACAGGCAAATCTCCTTCTAAGTTGCCTCGTTCCGGTAACGCCCAAATAGCTGTTAGTATTTCTAAAACGAAAAAAGGATTGCCTCCCGTCTCGCGCAACAAATTGGCAGAGGCGGTTGGTGATAGCTCCTCTTGCAAAAGATAAAAGGCTAAATCGGCGATATTTTCTTCATTCAAACGCCGTATTTCAACCTTCTTGAGAGTGGGCATGGAAGAAGGCAAAAAGAAATTAATAAACTCAGGGTTTTGCTCTTCAATGCGCGAAGTGATGATCAGCCTCATATTTTGAGTTTCAAAAGTAGATTGCTTAAGCAGATAAGCCAAAAGTATTAAAGTCGCACTATCTGCCCATTGAATATCGTCCACGAAAAAGAGATAAGGACGCTTTTTTGCAATCAGGTTCAATACATTTTTTATAGCGTCAAAAAGAACCGATTTCGCGTATGAAGTCCTCGAATGATCATGTAAATCCTCCCGCAAATCTCGTAATTCCGGTAAAAGCATCGCAATCGGCTGAATCCAAATAGCGGGTAATTTTTTCCAAAACTCTTCTTCTACAGAGTTGCGCAACATTTCTACCAAGGGTTGGTAAGGGATATTTTCATCTGCCAAGTGACAGGTCACAAGCAACAATTCGGGTTTTATCCCTAAAGATTGATAAACCTCTTGCACCAAACGTGTTTTCCCCGCTCCGGCTTCTCCTAATATGAGCGAAACTTTTCCGCGGCGATAATTCTCTTTCACCTTCCGAAGCGCATCCTCTTGACCTACGAAAGGTAAATGCGCAGAATTGCGGATAGCCCACTCGGGACGCGCCTGTTTTGGGCTTACTTGCCCTTCCCGAACAAATTTTTGTCCCAACTCATGGATGCGTTTAGCAAAAGCCCCCCCCCACTCTTCGCTAAAGATGTCTTTAATAGAAAGATAGTATTCGAGTCCTTCTTTTTGTCGTTTCGAATAGAGCAAACTGCGCAACAGAAGAAAATGCGCTTCTGCATCATAATCGTCTATAGAGATTGCTTTTTCAGCCCAGAAAATTGCCTCTTTACATCTCAACATTAGTGATTCCTGACGAGAAATAAATTTATATAATATCAATTTGTCTTTATCGAAGGCTCTGTTTTTTTCCAGCCACCAATTTTCCGACACAGAAGAAACTTGCATATCACCATTAGCAATAAATATGGAACTCCGCCAAAGTTTTGCGGATCTAACCAAATGTTGATAAAGCCCCGGCGGCAATGTTGGTCCTTCTGACAAAAGGGATATATAGCGGCGTAACTTCTCAAAAGTAGCCTCAAATTCCCACACGTCTACGCGCAAATTATGCGGAACAACACCAACCATATCATGATAGGTTCTAATTACCTCTTTATTTGGGACGGCTTTTCTAAGATTATTTAAGGTGACACGTAACTTTTGCCTTTGTTCTTTTTCCCCGCCCTTATCTGCCCATAAAAAATCACAAAGTTTAGCTCGTTCAATCGGCTCTTTATTTGTAGTCAAATAAAAGAATAAGGCGCGAGTAGCCCGTCTTTTAATTGTTAATAATTCCCCGTCCCAATAAACTAAAGGAGCCCCCAATAAGCGGATATCCAACATAATTTCACCTGTTTTCTCGGAGGCAATTTCTAGCACTTCTGGATTGTAACGCATCTATCGTGGGATATACAATGTAGATGCTCGGTTTCTCTCTTTCAAAATGCGCTACTCTTTGCCAAAAGTGTTGCAAATGAGAAGAATGATTTGTTACGAATCGAAACCGAGTATCTCGGAGGGTGTCGCCACCAATCGGGGCTAATTACGAATTTTAATCTCCTGTGCGGCTTGTAAAATTTCATGTGCAGAGCGCAAAGTACCCTCGCCCACATCGCCGAGCATTTGGGCAAGTTCCAGTAAACGCGCTTCTTTCTCTAAGTTTTCAACGTGGGTTAGCGTGCGCCCATTTTTAAGCAATTTTTCTACCTGCAAATGCTGGTCACCAAAAGCGGCTAATTGGGGCAAATGTGTCACACAAAAAACCTGATGTGTGCGTGCCAACCTCCACAATTTTTCGCCAACTACCATCCCAATCCGCCCGCCAATACCTTGATCAATTTCATCAAAAATCAGCGTAGGAACTTCATCTGCCCGCGTTAAGATGTTTTTTAGCGCAAGCATCATGCGTGAAGTTTCACCCCCTGAGGCAACTTTAACCAGCGGTTTCAAACCTTCACCGGGGTTTGGCTCTAACATAAATTCAACTTGGTCAAAACCATTTTTGTCAAAGGAGACGCGCTCCCCGTCCACCGGCAAGCCCTTTTTATCGGGCGTGGTTTTAAAATCAACGGCAAACTTTGCTTTCTCCATGCGTAAATCAGCTAATTCCGCCACAATTCCAGCACTCATTTTTTTTGCGGCTGTTTTGCGTAAATCGGAGAGTTTTACCCCCGCTCCCGCCAATTCTTTGAGCAATTTGCGCTCTTCTTTTTCAAGTTCCCCCATCCGTGCGGAGGCGGTAGAGATGTTTTTCAATTCTTTTTTCGCGGAAACGCCGAACTCAATCACCGCTTCGAGTGAGCCGCCATATTTGCGGATGAGGCTTTGCAATAAGTTCAGCCTTTCTTCCACTTCATCTAATCTTTTAGGATTAAATTCCACTTTTTCGAGATAGATGCGTAAATCACGCGAGAGATCGCCTAAACTCTCTAGGATTAAGGCAGAACGTGCATGAATTTCGGCTTGCGTGCTGTCTATTTTCGCGAGTGCCGAGAGATGCGCGATAGCCTCCCCAAGAGAATCTGTTATCGGCAGGGATTCCGGGGAGCCTTCATCTATCACCGCAAGGGCTTCTTGCGCGTGGGAGGCTAGGGCTTCGGCGTTGGCTAATCGATCACGTTCGTTTTTTAATTCTTCGTCTTCGCCTAATTTAGGTTTGACCGCGCTGATTTCATCAGCCTGATAAGTGAGCAATTCTACGCGATCTTGGGCATCTTTTTGCAGGCGATTTAATTCGTCTAACTCGGTGCGGAGGGCGATGAGTTTTTTGTAGGTCGTGCGGTAGCTGTTAAGGGCAGAATCTGATGCTGAATAGCGGTCAAGCAAGCCCAAATGTGCGCGCGTATCGAGCAAGGAAAGATGTCCTGACTGACCGTGTATATCTATGAGATATGCGCCCAGCGACTTGAGCAATCCTACGCTCACTATTCTGCCGTTAACGCGCGCTATACTTCGTCCCTCCGGTTTGATTTCGCGGCTGAGGGTTAGATAATCGTCTTCATCCAATAAATCTTCTTTTTTCAGAATTGCGTGAATTTTTGTGCGTTCTTTTCCCTCGAGTTTAAATATCCCTTCTACGATGGCGAGGTTGGCGTTCGCGCGCACCATTGTTGTATCGGCGCGCCCGCCAATGAGGATTTCTACAGCATCAAGAATAATAGATTTACCCGCGCCGGTTTCACCCGTGAGTATGACGAGACCTTTGCTGAAATTCAACTCAAGTCGATCAATAATTGCGAAGTTTTGAATGCGAAGTTCTGTGAGCATAGCTTATAGTCTGAAGCCGGAAAGGCTATAAAAAACAGCGGGGACGGCAACGAAGAGGTAAATTCCCTGCCAGATGAGGGAGTAATAATTGCCTGAGAGAAGGAAAAAGAGAATGACAGGTAAGGCACCGAGAATAATGCCTGCCGTGCTGGTTAGAAAGAGATTTTTTGAGCGGCGACCGCGCAAAAGGCGATGCGTTATTTTGCCGATGAGCGTTGCCGCGCCGCCTGCGATGCCAATGGAGATAAACCACATAAAAAATCCTGCGAAGAGCGAGATCGCATTGATGATTCCGCTGGCGATGAGAGAGAGTATGGTAGCCGAAATTAGCCCGATAATATAATCGTACCATTCGGCTGTGTCGAAGGTCTTCTTTTGCTCATTAATGCAGTCTTTGCATCTGTAGCCTGTGGGGGTATGAACCGCGCATTTGATGCACATCGGTTCTTCGCAACGATTGCAACGCAGTGTTGTTTCTGTTTGAGGGTGATTTTT
>CAZERH010000113.1:0-6434 GCA_964515535.1 uncultured Anaerolineaceae bacterium | reverse complement strand
CAAGGCGGCTTTTTTTTATGTTTTTTCTACGAAATCTGCGTAACCTGCGGATGACCTATACAAAAGGAGAATTATGCGTTCAGATACCATTAAAAAAGGCTACGATAAAGCCCCTCATCGCTCCCTTTTGCGCGCAACCGGCGTAAAAGAAGACGATTTCAAAAAACCCTTCATCGCGATTGTGAACTCTTATATCGACATTGTTCCCGGTCACGTCCATTTGCAGAAATTCGGCAAAATGATTAAGGATGCCGTCCGCGCCGCGGGGGGCGTTCCCTTCGAGTTCAACACCATCGGCGTAGACGACGGGATTGCGATGGGACACGGCGGGATGAAATACTCGCTCCCTTCGCGTGAGTTGATTGCTGATTCGGTCGAGACGATGATCGAAGCCCATCAATTTGACGCGATGGTTTGCATCCCCAACTGCGATAAAATTGTGCCGGGCATGATGATGGGCGCGATGCGCGTCAATATCCCGACTATTTTTGTTTCAGGTGGTCCGATGCCCGCCGGTAAAACGCCGGATGGCGAAGCGATTGACTTGGTTTCGGTTTTTGAGGGCGTGGGTGCGTTTTCAGCGGGAAAAATTGACGAAGAAGAACTCACCATGCTCGAACAACTGGCTTGCCCTTCTTGTGGCTCATGCTCGGGGATGTTTACCGCCAACTCGATGAATTGTCTGATGGAAGTTTTGGGTTTGGCACTCCCCTTCAACGGGACGGCTCTCGCCAATACCGAAGAACGTGAGAGTTTGGCAAGAACCGCCGCTGGGCAAATAATGAGTTTGCTGGAAAAAGACATCAAGCCCCGCGATATTGTTACCGCCGAGGCGATTGACGATGCCTTCGCCCTCGATATGGCAATGGGCGGCTCCACGAATACGGTTTTGCATACGCTGGCATTGGCAAACGAAGCCGAGGTGGATTATTCGATGGAGCGCATCAACGAAGTGGCAGAAAAAGTGCCGCATATTTGCAAAGTCTCGCCTTCGGGGACGTGGCACATGGAAGATGTCCATCGAGCAGGGGGCATTCCGGCAATTTTGAACGAAGTTCAGCGAGAGCGGGGAATTCTACATTTTGACCGCATCACGGTGAGCGGGCAAACTTTAGGGGAATCCATTCAGGGATATGACATCAAAGGCGAAGAAGTGATCCATCGTTGCGAAAACGCATATTCTCAGCGGGGCGGATTAGCCGTTTTATTTGGCAATTTGGCTCCGGATGGCGCAATTGTAAAAGTTGGTGGCGTGAGTAAAGAGATGATGGTCTTTAGCGGTAAAGCGCGTATTTACGAATCGCAAGATGATGCTTTAGTCGGCATTCTCGGCAGTGAAGTTCAGGCGGGCGATGTGGTCGTCATCCGCTATGAGGGTCCTAAAGGCGGTCCCGGAATGCAGGAGATGCTTTCACCGACATCCGCAATTATGGGGCAGGGATTGGGCGATAGCGTTGCGCTGATCACGGACGGTCGTTTTAGCGGCGGGACGCGCGGAGCCTGCATCGGGCATGTTTCACCGGAAGCCGCGGCGGGCGGCGCGATTGGCGCACTCAAAGATGGGGATCTCATCGATATCGATTTACCGGCACGCAAGTTGAATACACGTTTGTCCCCGCAGGAAATCCAAGAACGCCTCAACGCCCTCCCCGATTTCCATCCCCAAACCAAAAGCAAATGGCTGAAACGCTATTCCCATTTTGTAACATCCGCCGATACCGGCGCAGTGTTAAAAACTGATTTTTAGAGGAGAAGGACTTATGAAAATGACAGGCGCAGAAATTTTGATGGAATGTCTCGTTCGTGAGGGTGTGGATACGGTTTTTGGATACCCGGGTGGGGCGATTATGCCCGTGCATGACGCGATGCTGAAATATCCTGTACACCATATTTTGACTCGACACGAGCAGGGTGCCGCTCATGCGGCGGATGGATACGCGCGTGCATCGGGCAGGGTCGGCGTTGCCATAGCAACATCTGGCCCCGGCGCGACGAATCTCGTCACCGGCATTGTGACCGCAAAAATGGACTCGGTGCCGATTGTGTGCATCACGGGGCAAGTTCACGCTCACCTGATCGGCGGGGATGCGTTCCAAGAAACCGATGTGACCGGAATCACCTTGCCGATTACGAAACATAATTATCTCGTCACCCGTGCCGATGAAGTCGCGCAAGTGGTGCGCGAGGCGTTTCACATCGCCCGCAGTGGACGACCGGGACCGGTTCTGATTGATTTTTGCAAAAATGCCCAATTAGAAGAAGTGGAATTTGAATATCCCGATGAAATTTCTCTGCCCGGCTATCATCCGCCGAAACATGCGCCGATGGGTGATGTGAAGAAAGCAGTTGAACTGATTGAAGCCGCTGAACGCCCCGTAATTTTGGCAGGACACGGTGTGCAGATGTCGGGGGCAATGGAAGAATTGCAGATTTTCGCGACAAAAACAAATACGCCGGTCGCGATGACGCTCTTGGGTTTGGGCGCAATGCCCGCATCCAGCCCGCTCAGTTTGGGGATGATGGGAATGCACGGTGAAGCCTATGCGAACGAAGCCATTCAAGGCTCTGACTTAATTTTGGCTTTTGGGATGCGTTTTGATGATCGTGTTACAGGAACGCTTGAAACTTATGCGCCCAACGCAAAGATAGTTCACGTTGAAGTTGACCCGACCGAAGTGCATAAAAACGTGATTGTGGACGTGCCGCTAATGGGCGATTTGAAAACCGTCCTAACAGATATGATCCCGCTTTTGGATGAATATGACCATGAAGTTTGGATGAGCCAGATTGATGAATGGAAATCGGAAACCGAAGAACGGAGCATTATGTCGTGGCAGGATGACGGCAAGCTCTATTCCGCTCATGCTATCCGTGCTTTGTGGAATGCTACCGATGGAGACGCGCTGGTGGTGACCGGTGTTGGACAACATCAAATGTGGGCGGCACAGTATTACGAATTCGAGAAACCTTTCAAATTGCTCACCTCCGGTGGAGCAGGTACGATGGGATATGGAATCCCCGCCGCACTCGGCGCGTGGTTTGCTGACAAAGAGGAAGATGTTTGGCTGATTGATGGGGATGGAAGTTTCCAAATGACTCAAGCCGAGCTATCTACGATGGTGCAGGAAGGCGCGAGCGTAAAAATTATGCTCCTGAATAATAGCTTCCTCGGCATGGTGCGCCAATGGCAGGAATTCTTCTTCGATAAACGCTACGCCGCTACCCAGATTTCGGGTCCCGATTTTGTGAAATTGGGCGAAGCGCACGGCATCCCTTCCAGACGCGTCACCAAACCAGAAGAAGCGATGGAAGCGATTGAATTTGCGAAGAATACCCCTGGTCCCATTTTGATTGAATTCCAAGTCGAAAACGAAGAAGCGGTTTACCCGATGGTTCCGGCGGGTGCGGCATTGAATGAGATGTTGCGGAGACCGCTCAAAAAGTAAAACGTGAAAAAAGTTAAACACAAAGGACACCAAGAAACACGAAGGAAAAGAATCCGTAACATTAAAGAATTTCCCGTGCAATCCGTGTACAAAAAAACATACCTTTGTGTTTGAAAAAATAGGAGAAAGAAATGCCACATACATTAGTAGCTTTAGTAGAAGATAAACCTGGCGTGTTAAACAGAGTTGCGTCCCTATTTCGGCGCAGAAACTTCAATATCAAATCGCTGAATGTCGGGAACTCCGAAACCCCCAATGTTTCTCGGATGACCATCGTTGTTGACGATAGCGTAGATGCCAGCAGAGTGGAGGCAAATCTCTACAAATTGGTCAATGTGCTTGACGTGCAAGATGTGACCAATCAACCCGCGGTGATGCGGGAGTTGGTTTTGCTCAAAGTGAAATCCACCCCCGAAAAACGGAGCGAGTTATCTGGTCTTGCCGATATTTTTAGATCCAATATCGTGGATGTCGCCCCCGATTCGATGACGATGGAAATCGTTGGCAATGAAAATAAAATCGAAGGTTTCATTGAATTGCTTCGTCCCTTCGGGATTCTCGAAATGGTGCGAACCGGAAATATTGCCATGATGCGCGGCGATAAAAGCGGTAAACGCTATATGCCGGGGAAGAACGGCGAGCAGTAATCAGTAAATCAGGTATCAGTAATCAGGTCAGATGTGCAACGCATCTTTTGAGATGCAATGCACATCTGACCTTGAAAGATAAAAACTAAAAAATAAGGAATAATAAAAATGGCTAAAATCAAGTTCGGAAATGTAGAAGAAACCGTTGTAACCAGAGATGAATTTCCTTTGGAAAAAGCGCGCGAAGTTCTTAAAGATGAAACCATCGCAGTTTTGGGATATGGCGTACAAGGTCCCGCACAATCGTTGAATATGCGCGATAACGGGATGAAGGTCATCATCGGTCAAACCCCTGATGATAAATTTTATTGGGATAAAGCTGTAGCCGATGGCTGGGTTCCCGGTGAGACACTTTTCTCTCTTGAAGAAGCCGCAGAGAAAGCAACCATTATTCAGGTGCTTATTTCTGACGCAGGTCAAATGGCAATTTGGCCCATGCTTGAGACGAAATTGAAAGAAGGCGATTTGCTCTATTTCTCACATGGATTCTCCATTACCTATAAAGAGCAGACTGGCGTAATCCCGCCCGCGAACGTGGACGTTTCCTTGGTTGCCCCCAAAGGCTCTGGCACAAGCGTCCGCCGCAATTTCTTGGACGGCTCCGGCATCAATGCCAGTTACGCAATCCATCAGGATTTCACCGGTCGCGCTGAAGAGCGGACAATTGCTCTCGGCATTGTGATTGGTGCGGGCTATCTTTTCCCGACTACTTTCAAGAAAGAAGTTCATAGTGACCTAACCGGCGAACGCGGCATTCTCATCGGTGCGCTCAGCGGTGTGATGGAAGCGCAATATAACGTCCTTCGCAAACATGGTCACAGTCCCAGCGAAGCCTTTAATGAGACCGTTGAAGAACTCACGCAATCCTTAATCCGCTTGGTTGCCGAAAATGGGATGGATTGGATGTACGCCAATTGTTCCACTACTGCCCAACGTGGTGCGCTAGATTGGCATCCTAAATTCCGTGACGCGGTTGCCCCCGTTTTTGACGAACTCTACGAAAGTGTCGTCTCCGGTGAAGAGTGCCGTGTTGTTCTTGATAAAAACTCTGATCCAAGATACCGAGAAAACCTTGCAGAAGAACTTAAGGTAATGCACGATTCTGAGATGTGGCAAGCAGGCGCGGCGGTACGGTCTTTGAGACCTGAGAATTGGAAAGAAGGCTAGAGAATAGAAAGTAGAAAGTGGAAAGTGGAGCATTTGCCCACTTTCTACTTTCCACTTTTCACGCACGAAGGAAGAACCTTATGAACGATAACTACATTCGTATATTCGACACCACCCTAAGAGACGGCGAACAATCTCCTGGAGCGTCACTAACATCTAATGAGAAATTAGAGATTGCGCGCGGACTTGCAAAACTCGGCGTGGATGTGATCGAAGCGGGTTTCCCCGCCGCATCTCCCGATGACTTGGAGGCAGTCCGCCGAATTGCGGAGGAAGTGGGGAACAGCACCGAGTCTACGCCGCCGATTATTTGTGGGTTGGCACGCACGATCAAATCCGATATCGACGCGGCGTGGAAGGCGGTCAAAGGCGCACAAAATCCGCGCATCCACACCTTCCTCGCCACATCCGAAATCCACATGAAATATAAATTGCGGATGGATCGGGAAGAAATTGTCGATAAAGTCAAAGAAATGGTTGGCTACGCCAGCTCGCTCTGCCCCGATGTCGAGTTTTCGCCCGAAGACGCGGGACGCAGTGACCCCGAATTTCTCTATCTCGTTTTAGGCGAGGCAATTAAGGCTGGTGCGACCACCCTCAACATCCCCGATACGGTCGGATACACCACTCCGCAAGAGTTTGGCGCGCTGATTAAGGGCATTATTGAGAACACCCCCGGCATCAAAAACGCGATTGTCTCGGTGCATTGTCATAACGATTTGGGACTCGCCACCGCGAATACCCTCGCCGGTTTGCAGGCGGGCGCGCGGCAGGCAGAAGTAACCATGAACGGTATCGGTGAGCGGGCGGGTAACACCTCGCTCGAAGAAATTGCGATGGCTCTTCAAACCCGCAAACACGTTTACGGTCTCGAAACCGGCATTGATTCCACTCAAATTACGCGCATGAGCCGCACCGTTTCAAATTATACGGGCATCAGCGTCCAACCGAATAAAGCGATTGTCGGTGCGAACGCTTTTGCTCACGAAGCCGGAATTCATCAAGACGGGATGCTCAAAAATGAAGAAACCTACGAAATTATGCGCCCCGCAACGGTCGGATTGCATAAATCGGCGTTGGTTTTGGGCAAACATTCCGGCAGGCACGCCCTCAAGGTGCGCCTAGAAGAATTGGGCTACGAAATGAGCGATGAAAAGCTCAAGCGCACCTTCAA
>CAZERH010000112.1:0-6445 GCA_964515535.1 uncultured Anaerolineaceae bacterium | reverse complement strand
GATGAGGAGCGTCCCTTCTTCTCCGAGTGATGCCAAAAGCGCGTCCAAAACGGCTTGCGGTCCCCCATCCACGCCGCCGAGGGATTTGTAGGAGGAGTGAACGAGCAACGTATCGCCCGCCTCTACGCCGAGAGTGCGGAAATTATCAACGAGTTGTGTTTTTGTGAGCATTTTTTAGCAAAATCTATTTCAGCGCGTTATCTAAGCGTTCTTGCACATCGGCAATTTCTTCTTCTTTAGCACGAGCCTCTTCTCTTTCTTTTTCTTCAAAAACAGTAATCTTGCTCTTATGCTCATCTAACTCTTTAGCGGCACCTTTCAGTTTTTTCCTTTCACCGGCGAGAACTATATTTCGTTTAATAGCACCGGGGGTCATCAGCAAAATACCGATTAAAATCCCAAGAGCTACCGCACCAAGAATAACCAAAGCCCCCGACTGCGTGACCTGCCAACTTAAAAAGGACACAGTCACTTCTGCTGTATTCCCCAGAGCAAAAATTACGGCTACCACAGCAAAAGCCAATGCCAGAATTAAAGTAAAAATCATCATCATAAACTCCTTTAATATAATTTTATTGTCCGCTCATAAGCGGTTAATAATTTCTCAAAATTCTTCTGCCAATCGGCACGCTCTTCCGCTACACGGCGAGCATTCGCACCGATTTTATTCAGCGTATCACGATTTTCTATCGCGTGCAAGATTTTCTCTGCAAGAGACTCCGCCGAGCCATCCTTAAACAACCAACCGTTTTCATTTTCGGTCACCCATTCTTTATTTGCAGGAATATCCGAAACCAAACAGGGCAATCCGCACGCCATCGCTTCCATCAACGAGACCGAAGAGCCGTCCACATGAGAAGGCGAAATATACACATCCGCTTCATTATAATAGCGCGGTAACTCATTTTGCGGGATATAGCCTTTAAAGCGAACTTGGTCAATCACGCCGCCTTTTTCTAGAATTTCCCGAATCCGATTCTCCTGTGAACCACCTGCTAAGAGATTCAAACGTGTTTCAGGCTTGCTTTTTGCAACCAAAACAAATGCCTCGGCGAGAATATCTACGCCGTAACGCGGCTCCCAAGAGCGGTTGCAGAACAAAGTTAGTCCATTGGTCGTTGGTCGGTAGTCGCTGGTCGGTGAGTAATGGTCTAAATCTACGCCCCAAGGGAAAACGATGGTGTTGTTGGGGTTCATTCCGTACTTTATGGCTTTATCGCGCGTTACTTGGGCATCGCTGATGAAAAAGGTGCTATTGCGTAAAACGTATTGCGTAATGCTTTTCCACCAAAGATTACGATAAACATCTTCCATCAAATCAAATCCCCATGACATCATCAAAAGTGGTTTGAATTTGGTTAAGACCGCGATCAAGCCAACGGTCTGGATCGGTCCCGCGTGCAAAATATCGGGTTGTATTTTGGCAATAACATCTTTCAGGCTACGCGCATAGCTTGGCACATCGCGCCAGCGAAAATCACGCGCGCCCCCTTCCCAATCCACCAGTTCAATTTGGGGGGGAAGTTCCGCATTATCCGCTTTTTCCAACTGCACAAAATAAATCTGATGCTCGGTTTGTGCGAGAGCAGAGAGAAAGCGATGGTCGTGGGGGGAGTATCCCATTGAGAAGAAAATAATTTTAAATGCCATATTTAAAAGAGCGGGTCTCAGACCCGCTCTTGCAACGTAGGATTATTTATTTTTCAAATCCCATAATTTTGAGAGTGCTTCTTCTAACCGTTCTGCAAGCAGGGCGGGCGTGTTGGTGGTTACATCATCTTCATTTTCAAAAATTGCGTAAGGGACTTTTATGCCTTGAATTTCGATATACTCAGAATCTGCTTTACTAAATTCATCCCAATCCACTTCTTTGTAGAGACGTTCTAATTTATCATCGGGGAGACCGTGTTCGAGGATGCTATCGGGGCGATCCGGGTTGAAGCGTTGTCTATTTTTACGGAGCGATTCTTCGTAAGGAACGTCAACATATAAAATAGCGGCGTTTTTCAAAATATCTTCGCCCAAATGTTGAAAGGCTGAGGTATATCCGCCGTGTTCACTGCCGCGCGAAAATTCGATGATGAGGGTATTTTCATCATGGTAATTTTTTGCTCGCAAACGTTTAGGATATTCGAGGTTGAAGCGTTCGATGAGCAGATTCCAGAGATAATTGTTTTTGAAATATCCCTCCGAATCGGTGTGCAAACGCGGTTTTCCCAACACATTTTCAAGGATGTGGTCTTCTTCAAACCATGTCCAGAGCATGGGAAAATCGTCCAGAAAATCAAGTTTTCCGATGTGAAAATTTTCGCATCGCTTTTCATTTCGGCAGTCTTGAAGGTGAGCGATAATTTCGCTTTTCCCCGATGCGGGACGACCGATTAAGATGATGATGTCAAAAGTGTTTTTTGCCATGTGCGTTTTAAGGGGGTAAATAAGAGGATAGAATATCTTTAAGATTTACGTCTGCCCTAGAGTATGAAAGACAAGATAATCAAAATTGTGAGGAAAATTCCTGCCAAGAGACCGATTTGTTTCAGGTCTTTTTTGATTTCAGTGTAATCGGGGTTAAACTCTTCTGCCGTGCGCGCTCTGTTAGCCGATTTTTGTGCTCTTCTACTTTTCTTTGCCATTTTCTTTCTCCTTTTTTTTGAGATTTCAGACTTTATCGAGAATAAAATTAGTTAGAGGAACCTGCTCCCTTGAAGGAAACGGGTTCTATTAAGGTCTAAATCTCATATTTAATTTTTCAAATTTGCGAAAACTACGATTCTTTGGAAATCCTTCAAATAAGGATAACAAGAAATCAACGTTGTGGTCGCGTCGTTGGTCATTGCCATGACCTCGACTTGGGTTGGCTCTACAAGCTGTGTGCCGCTAACCACATAAGTATACTGCCGTTGTTGCGTAAAAACGAGTATTTCATCACCGGGTTGCAACTGGTCAAGATAGCGAAAGATCTCACCGTAAACGTCATTATGGGCTGAAAAAACCATATTCCCAACCGAGCCGGGATTTGGCGTGCCTAAATGTTGCCCAACGCCCTTTTTCAATTGCTCCCAGCCATCACCTTGCACAATAGGGGCATCTATATTTAGCGCAGGGATTTGAATACGAATCGCCTGTTCGGGGCTAGATGGTGGAATGGGCAAATCTTTAATCGATTGCACCATCGGACGGAGGTGGTCGGGGATTTCCGCGTCATTAGGCTTGGATACGCCGTCTATCGGCGGGGTGTGCCCGGAGGGAAGTACCACTGCCATGACCAAAGGCGTGGGTGCCATTGTGGGCTGTTCGAGGGCGGATGCAAATTCCGCGTTAAGATTGCGCAAGATGCCAAATCCGCTCAGGATGATGCCAAAAAGCCCAAGTAGGGCAATCACCTCCACGCCGAGGAGTAAACGGTCGCCCCAGCTTTTCTTTCGGGGAGATGCCTCTTTAACGGAATCAAGCTCTTCGTCCGCGCTCGTTTCGATGATGGGGTTGACATCTAATTTTTGCGTGGCAAGCTGAATCACACGTCCCGTTTTGCGATAGGTATCCAATCGCTCCTGACGCACCTTGCGCCGTTTATCCATCAATAAACGACGTAGTTCGCTGATGCTTAAATCTTCAGGGGATTTGTTTTTTCGCTTTATCATATTGGGGGGAGATTATACCGCTTTTTTGCGTGAATAATTAATTCGACGTGTTTGTAGGGTTGGGATAAGAGGGCGCGGAGGTTGGGGTTGCTTCGGGAGGCGGGGTGCTGGTTACAGTTATTTGCGCTTGACCTACAATAAAAAGTTCCTCGATATTCCAGAGCCAATTTTGCACGCTGGGATTAAGAGAAAATCCGCTTAAATCTGCGTGAGATGCGGCAACTTGAGGGTAGGTGTAGAGGGGAATGGCGGGAAGTTCTTGGGCGAATATGCTGAGCGTTTTTTGATAATTTTCCGCAAAATCTTGGGCATTGGGGAGGGTAAACATAGCTTGATGGCAGGCTTTGTCATAAGTGCTGTTACTAAATCCGCTCAGGTTTTCACCAATCCAATCATTGCCAAAGTTCGGGATGGATATTGTGCTAAACCAATCACAGCGCGGGGCAAGGCTTTCGGTGCCCATACCAAACTGGGCAAGGTCAAAGTTGCGTCCAAAGAGGATGCCTTCGGGACCGGGTGCGTAGAACTCTTCTGGAGGGAAATAATGCAAATTGATTCCAATTCCGCAACTTCGCAAGGATTTCGCTAAAATCTCGCTCACTTGTCTGCGTTGCAGGGAATTGGTGGTTATATAATCAAGTTCAAAAAGGGTCTCTACGGGTACATTTTTCACATTATACGCGATGCGCGGTGTGGAGGGGTCGTTATCGTGATCTTTCCAACCGATGTCGTCCAATAAACTGCTCCCTGCGTTAGTGCTAAAGGAATAAAGTTTAATATCTGATGTGTATAGAGGGTGGGCGTTGGGGATATAAGTATCTGGGACAGAGGTAAGACCGTGTAATACGGTATCAACTACTTCTTGACGGTCAAGGCAAAGTGCGAGGGCTTGTCTGGTGCGGGGGTCACTGAAAAATTCGGGGCGGTCTTTACTTGCAATAATACCGTCGTCGTAGCTGGCGGGGTTGATGCCAATATGCAAACTCTCCAAAGACATTTTTTCAGTAGAATAAAATTGAATATCTCCTGATATATCAAGTTGGCGAAGAAGGTCTATTTGTCTATCAAAAGAGATGCCGGGGTCGAGGAGGTCACATTCACCGTCTAATAACGCGGCGATGGCAATATCGGGGCTAGAGACAAAGCGAAATTTAATGGTATCAACTTTCGGGAGTCCTTCACTTACTCTATGGTAAAGCGGATTTTTGACAAGGGTGATGCTTTCGGCGGGTATCCATTCATCAACAATATACGCCCCCCAACCGATGGGAAAACGTGCGGCAATATCCGAGTCGACTAACTCTGCGGGAGAAAGTTCTCCCCACAGATGGTAGGGCATGGGTAGCCAGAAGTTGGTCATATAATTGTTATCACGATATCCGGGCAGTCCGCGCCATGCTGTTGTGAGTTCGTCTACAGATTCGTAAGAGGCGGTTCTTTCAAGCAGATATTTATCTTTTGGCTTTTTGCTGGCGATGGCAAGATCGAAAGCGTAGACTGAATCATCTGCGCTAAGAGGCGCGCCGTCTGCCCAGCGGAGGTCGGGGAGGAGGCTGAAATAGACAACCATTTGATCCATCTTCAATGTCAGATTATCTTTAAAGGTAGTTATGCAGGAAGCCTCCTGACAATCGGAGGGATAGACACGCGTCCCTTCGGTTAATTCGACCGGATTCCCTTCATAATCTATAACCCAATCTCCCTTTTCAACGGGAGTGGGTTCGAGGCGCATATCCCCATTTGCAAAAGAGGGGATTTTTTGAAGGATGACCGGCTGATAGCTATAATCTCGGGTATCAATAGGACCATCGTAAATTGCTTCGAGTACACTCTGCGCGGCGGGGTTGGGGTTGTCGTTAATATAGAGGGTATTCGGTTCTTGTCCGAGACAGATAGTTAACGCGCGCAAAGGTCTAGACGGAGGAACTGCCGTGGGAACGAAAGCAAGCGTAGGCTCCAGGGTCGCATCGCTTGGGGTATCCGGTTGGGACTCGCCAAAAGAGGGGAGTTTGCACGCGAATATAACAAATCCTACTGCTAAAATTCCGAAAATTTTTAGTTTGTTTGAATGCAACATAAATCCTCCGAAGTTACTCTTTTAATAATCGAATTTTATTTCCGATGGAGTTTGGTCTTCATTTTCATCAGAAGAAAAAAGTTTCATCCATTGTGCCACTTCGCTCTCGGAAAGAGACCTTTCTTCGCGGGGGTCACTCTGGGCAATAAATTTCGCATCATCAATTTGTCGGGCAAATTCATCTGCTGAAAAATAGGCGGAACGCGCAAATTTCGCACTGGCAATCACTTCTCTATCAGAAGAAACCACCGTCCAGTTGCGAGCGGATTTACCCATTTTCTGTAAACGAGCGTGAATCGCTTCATCTGCGGTGCGCCCGCGGCGCACAAAATGTGCGGTCACATAGCCAAATTTTCGGGTTCCGTTTTGTCCGGGGGGAGCACCATCAAAATAGATTTCAGCACGTTTCTTTTTGACGCGGCAGAATTCGCGCAATATGTCTACTAATGCCATCTCATCGTCAAGAGCATCAAGGCGCAATCCCACGCGGGGAATTAGGTTATGTCCATCAATAATATAAGGCATGGATGTATTTTACCCTGCTATCGAAACTAAGGGAATTGTGTTGCCTATTGCAGAGTATGCCTGTGAATTGCGGGGGTGTGTTTGACCTCATCGTCAACCTTCTTTAGCTCCCTGCCCGTCCTCGATGTAGGCTTCTCATAAACACGCCGCCGAGGACAGCGGCTAGAGCGGGTGAAATTTTAAATCAGTCAATTTTAGCCAG
>CAZERH010000111.1:0-6446 GCA_964515535.1 uncultured Anaerolineaceae bacterium | reverse complement strand
TATGAGTATAAATATAGTATAAGCACCGCATTTTTGCGGATATGCTTTGCACCGCGCCCGGCGTGATTTGGGCTGAGGGGCGGCTCCCAAGCAGATTAGCGATGTAGGCAGGGTTGTGTTTATGCCAGAAATATCTTGGTGGCGGACAAGCAAGTTGAAGTTAGGCGCGTTTCGGTTTTTTATCTCATAAAAGTTATATCGTCACATTTTCTAATGATAAATGTCGAAACCTTTGGGAAATTTGCCACTAGAAAACTTATGCCCAAAACGATAGTATTAACATATTATGGACAGTGCGTTTGAAAACATCCCTCTTTTCAAAGATTTAAGTACGGAAACGCTTGAAATTGTTACCCCTTTATTCGAGCCGTGTACTTGTCACGCGGGTATTATTTTCGAGCAGGGTGATCCCGCCACGCATCTTTATCTTGTTATTGAAGGTAGCATAGATATTCTTTATAAACCCTACGATGCGCCCGTTATTGCGATTACCAGCGTGAAGCCGGACGGGATTTTCGGTTGGTCCGCCATTGCGGGGAATAGGGCTTATACCTCCGGAGCATCGTGCCAAGCTAAGTGTTTAGCTATGCGTATTTTGGGGAAAGATTTGCGTGAACTTTGCCTGCAGCACCCTCGCGCGGGTGAAATTTTGCTAGACCGTTTGGCAGAATCTGTTTCTACGCGTTGGGCTAATGCTCACTCTCAGGTACGTGATATACTCACTCAAGGCGTTTTGAATCCTTCGTAAATCTATTGGGAGCGTAATTTTGACTTTAGAACATAATCATCCAATTCACTCGAAAGAGGAACAAATAAAGGGGTTGCTTGAGCAGGTTAGCGCGTATATTGAGCATTATCATGGCGGTTCGGTAGAGTTCATTTCGCTTGATGGGGATATTCTTTCTGTACGCGTTGGCGGGGCTTGTCTTGGCTGTTCGCGTTTGTCTGAAACCTTACAAGGTTGGGTTGCGGGGACAATTCGTCAGTTTTTTCCTGAAATTCAGGTTGTTTCTGTCGAATAAGAAAAACGCTTAAAACGAAAAAGAGCGTTCATAAAATGAACGCTCTTTTTAATTGCTTCAAAGCAGATTTGTTTTATGATCGTAAACGCGTAGCAAGGTCACGGAGTTGAATGAAGCTAACGGGTTTAAGTAGCACCAAATCGCTCTTATCTTGTAGAGTTTCAGCAAGAAGCGGATCAGCGGTTGCTAATATGACAGAAACAGAAGAAAGCCGTTCATCCGCACGAATTTCGCGCAAAATCTCATCGCCGGAGACTTTAGGCAGGTGTAAATCTAAAATGATAAGCATGGGGGTAACTTCTTTTAAGCGTTTTAAGGCTCCGGCACTATCGCCGATTGCCTCAACTGTATACCCCGCCATTTCTATGGCTTTACTGAAAATTTTCTGTTGTTCAGGATCGTCTTCAATCACTAATGCGAGGGGTTTTTCTTCCATAACATCTATTCCTCATCTACTCGTAGAGGCAAAAGAACAATAAATTTACTTCCTTTACCAAGTTCGCTGTCTAAACTGATTTCGCCTCGCATCAATCTTATCAAATGATTGACAATAGATAAACCTAATCCCGAACCGGTGTGCGCCTCGCGAGTAATTGAACCGTCTACTTGCCTGAAAGATTCAAAAATATAATCTTGCGCTTCTACGGGAATTCCCTTGCCGTTGTCTTCCACTTCTAATTTCCACGCAAACTCTCCGCTTTTTAGAATACGGAGATGGATTTCGCCACCACGCGGAGTGAATTTGATCGCGTTTGAGAGCAAATTATGTATGATTTGTCCTAACCAATATGAGTCGCCTATAAATTGTTCAGGCAAATTTTTATCTATAGATGTTTCAAGAATCAAACCTTGCGTTCTGGCAAGAGAAATTTCACCTCCTAAGCCATCTAATAATTGTTGTGGTTTCAAGAGAGCTTCATTGAGGATGATTTCCCCCGTCTCGATTTGGGCTTGGTTGAGCAGGTCGCTGACAAAATTAAGTAACCGCTGGGAACTTGCGGCGATAGCGCGCGTGGCTTTGGCTTGCCGATCGTTTAATGGCTCAAATACGCCAGCATTCAGCATCTCTGTGTACCCAAGAATTACCCCCAGCGGGGTACGCATATCGTGGCTGACGTTGGCAAGGAGTTGGGTTTTCATATCGCTTGCAACGAGGGCTTCTTCGTGAGCCACCGCGAGGGCTTGCTCAAGTTCTTTGCGGCGCGTAATATCTTCTTTGACTTCAACGCGATGGGTTATTTTGCCATCTCTATCTTTAATGGGAGAAATTAGCAAAGATTCCCAATAGAGTTTGCCATCTTTACGTTTATTGATAATTTCTCCGTTCCAAATTTCTCCTTTGGCAATTGTCTCTGCTAATTGCGTATAAAATGCTTCATCATGTTCTCCTGAGAATAGTATTTCCTCAACTTTTTGACCAATTGCTTCTTCTTCGCCGTATCCGCTTATTTCTGTAAAAGCGGGGTTAACATACTCGATAATTCCTTCTACATTGGCTATAACAATCCCGTTGGCTGTTTGCTCTGTGGCATTAGAGAGGATACGAATGTTTTTTTCGTTCTCTTTGGCTTGGCTGATATCTTCCTTTACGGCTACATAATGCGTCACTTCTTCCTTGTCGTTTTTTACGGGCGTAATCGTTTGAGATTCCCAATAAAAAGAGCCATCTTTCCGGCGGTTAATTAATTCACCTCGCCAAGTTTCGCCCTTCTCAATTACTTCCCAAAGTTCAGTATAAAAAGAAGCACTGTGTTTACCTGATTTCAGCAGATTGGGTGTTTTTCCAAGAAGTTCTTTTGCAGAGTAGCCCGTCATTTTTTGTGTGGCGGGGTTCACATATTCAATTATGCCTTGAGTATCTGTAATCACAATCCCATTTGCAGATTGCTCTGCGGCGTTAGAAAGTTTTCGTAACTCATCTTCTGCTTTTTTGAGATTGGTAATATCATCTCTAACTGAGACGTAATGTGTAATCTCACCGAGATTATTTCTGACAGGTGAAACAATTTGAGATTCCCAATAAAGCGTGCCGTCTTTACGTTTATTGATGACTTCCCCGCGCCATACTTCTCCTCGGGCAATCGTTTTTTCATGTTCAGTATAAAAACTTGCCTCATGTTTCCCCGATCTTAATACTTGGAGTGTGTTACCGAGAATTTCTTCTTTGGTATACCCGGTGATTTTAGAGAAAGCTGGGTTGACATATTCAACCAAGCCATTCATATCGGCAATGACAACTGCACTCGCACTTTGCTCGGTGGCACTAGACAGGTTACGCAAATCTTTTTCGGCTTCTTTGGTAGCTGTGATGTCATCTTTAACGGCAACATAGCTGACTACTTCACCCAACTCATTTTTGACGGGGGAGATGCTGGCGTGTTCCCAATATAGCTCACCGTTTTTCTTTTTGTTGACAATTTCGCCGCGCCAAGTTTCTCCCGAAATTAGAACGTCCCACATTTCTTTGTAAAATTCAGCGGGGTGCTGATCCGATTTTAAGACGCGCGGGTTTTCTCCCAGTGCTTCTTCTTTGGTATAGCCCGTTACTTGTGAAAAAGCAGGGTTAATATATTCGATATTGCCATCTAAATCGGTAATGACTATACTGCTGGCAGATGCCTCCACAGCGGAGGCAAGCCGACGCACGCTCGCTTCGGCTGTGCTTTGTCTCGTTACGTCTGCAACTGAGACGATAATCCTGTTCCAATTATCTTCATAGTTTTTTCCGACAGAAAAGCGGACAATGACATTTTTGGGGTTCCCTTTTAAGGTGTTGTGGATGGTTTCAATGGGCTCATTGCGAACGCCCATCCATAAATTGATTGCACCGTCACGGAGAGCGAGTAGGGCTTTAGGGTTAGTAACCACATGCAAGCTTTTTTTTAATTTTTCAAGGTCATCTGTTTCATAAAGTTCGAGAGCGGAGAAGTTAGCATCTAGCAAACCGACACTGCTTGCCGCGCCTTCCATTGCGCTGGGATGTTCAAGGATATAGGATTTGATGTCGTCTCCGTGTTTTGCGGCGATGGAATCCAAATGGTTTTTGATTTTCGAAAAATCCATTTCCCATAAAGCAACCGGTGAGTTAAGAAAAATCTCTCTAAAACGTCTTTCGTTTTTTTTGCTTTTTATGGCTTCTTCTTCTACCTTGTGCAAATAGTTGTTTTGCACAAAAGCAGATATTATCACTATCCCCCCAACGGCAATGATTATCCAGAGGGTAGAAAAAACTTGGGCGTAAGATAGTTGATTCCATAAGGCGGGAATGATGATGTAGAGTGCAATCTGGAAGAACACAACAAATTTTACTCGTTGAGGTTTTACTAAAATCAGTGCCATAAGCATAATAGGCACTGTCCAGATGAGGGCGTTTTTTGCGTTTTCTCCACTGTAGCTTTCCGGCTGTGCGAATAATGCTAAAAATGGGAGTGCTGTAAAATAAAGTATTGTTAAACGGGATCCCCAACGCGGATATGGGCTACGACTAAAAAAATAGGCTGTTCCTAAAATTAGCACACCGCTTCCGAGATTAAAAATAAGAATTGGAGAATCCTCGTCTACAATCGCACGAATTCCTTCTGGCAAAAAATAGAGAGGAAGAAGAACTAGCAAGAGGGTAGCCAAAATGGAGGCAAATCGGCGTTCGGCAAAGTCTTCTATAGAGGGGTGTGGCGAGATGAGTTTTTGCCAAAGATTCTTTTTTTCGGGGGAGGAGGAATTTGTTGTCATGGGAAAAAGTTTATCATAGGATTTTATGGTTTGTGTGGCAAAAGCATAATGGGATTCTTTCCTAAATCAAACTGTATTTCCGTATTGCAGATTAGCTAGGATTCAACTAAAATCAAACGCGCTCAGAACTTTAGTTACAGTACGATTTTTTCAAAGAACTAAATTTTAAAATTTCAGGAATCAAATAATGAAAAATACTCGCACCGAACACGATTTACTCGGCTACCGCGAAGTTCCCGCCGAAGCCTATTATGGGATTCATTCTCTGCGTGCTGTTGAGAATTTTGCTATCTCAGGAACAGCTATTAGCGCCTATCCCGAACTTGTTAAGGCATTGGCTTCTGTTAAGAAAGCCTCGGCGTTGGCAAACCACCAATTTGGCTTATTAGATAACAAACGCAAGGATGCGATTATAAGAGCCTGCGATGATATTTTAAATGGCGAGCTTCACGACCAATTTGTAGTAGACATCATTCAGGGCGGTGCAGGAACGTCAACAAATATGAATGCGAATGAGGTAATTGCTAATCGCGCGCTGGAATATCTTGGCTATCCACGCGGTGCATATCACGAATTACATCCATTAGAGCATGTTAATTTGAGTCAAAGCACCAACGATGTTTATCCCACCGCGATAAAAGTTACCTTGCAATCAAAAATCAAACTGCTCATTGATGCTATGGGTGTTTTACAAAAATCTTTTGAGGAAAAAGCGGAGGAGTTTCACGATATTTTAAAAATGGGGCGTACTCAACTTCAAGATGCTGTCCCGATGACTTTGGGACAAGAATTCGGGGCTTTTGGCATTATGCTTTCAGAAGATCGAGAGCGTCTACGAGAAGCATCAAAACTGATTTACGAAATCAATCTCGGTGCAACCGCAATCGGGACGGGAATCAATGCGCCGAAAGGCTACGCTCAAGTTGTTTGCGATTTTTTGCGCGAATTAACCGGCATCCCGCTTGTTACCGCGTCAAATTTGGTCGAAGCCACGCAAGACGCGGGCGCGTTCGTTCAAATTTCGGGGGTACTTAAACGGGTGGCGGTCAAATTATCTAAAACTTGTAACGATTTGCGCCTCCTGTCATCGGGTCCTCGTGTAGGCTTTAATGAAATCAATCTTCCGCCGGTGCAGGCTGGCTCCAGTATTATGCCCGGCAAAGTCAATCCCGTCATCCCCGAAGTCGTCAATCAGATTGCCTTCGAGGTTATTGGTAACGACATTACCATCTCGTTTGCGGCGGAGGGGGGACAGCTTCAACTGAATGCCTTTGAGCCAATTATTACCCGAAATCTTTTCAACAGTATTCGGTTTTTACGTCATGGTTGCACCACACTTGCCACGCGTTGCGTTTGCGACATCACCGCCAACCGAGATGATTTACGTGCCATGATTGACCGTTCCATCGGCATCGTTACCGCTTTAAATCCATATATCGGATATGAAAATGCCAGCACAGTTGCGGCAGAAGCACATGAGAGCGGTAAAGGTGTGACGGAAATTGTGCTGGAAAAAGGATTATTAAGTAAAGAAAAATTGGATGAGATTTTGCGCCCCGAATCTTTGATTGGCGAGTAAGACGAGTAGCGAAGTGCGCGTGATTTGGGCTTGCTTCCGTTTAATCGGCTTTAACCCAGACACCGAGTATTTTCAAAATACTCGGTGTCTTTGGTAAGGAGCGAGAATTAAATAAC
>CAZERH010000110.1:0-6465 GCA_964515535.1 uncultured Anaerolineaceae bacterium | reverse complement strand
AACAAAAAAGCGTCAGAGTTTTAATCTGACGCTTTTTTGTGAAAATGTGAAATTTTAGTCTTCGTATGCTTTGAGCAATCGCTCTTTGAAGAGAGGGATGAGGGCCAAGACCACACAGATTAGCCCTAATAAACCATTTAGCCAATAGTCAACGGTGACGTGGCGAACGGTAGCCACTGCAAACCCGACAACCATCGCAATCGCGCCACCGATCAGCATCAGATACCAACCGGATTCTTTGCGAACACCTAGTTTATAGACAGCGGCAGATAAGAACCACCATGCAACCCAAAGACCAATAAAGCCAACATAGGTCATTGCAATACCTTCAGCAAATATGGGGCGCTTGGGGTGTCCGTAAAGGACACGGAAAGCGGCATGTCCATTGGCAAAACTGTATGAAGCCGCAACGCCGACTGCCAAGAATGCCATGAAATCAACAATTTTCTGTTTCATATCACCCTTGTCCATTAGGAGAATGGCAAAATAAGGAATTACGCCAATCATCATGATTGTAACTGCCGGAGGAAATCCGCCATATTTAGTGCCGATAAAATTCATCCACGGAACGACCATATAGGCTCCACCAATCGCGGGGAATGAGAGAGCTAGCAGGGCGGCACCGCGCGCCCAAGCTTCACCATTATAAAGCGGTTTGGCAATGACCAAGAGAGCGATACCTGCTAGAGCACTCAATGTTCCCCAAAACGGGAAAAAGAAGCTAACCAACCAGGGCGTGAGGGTCAGCAGGTGCCATTTGACATTTCCATCAGCTTTAAATTGTTCAATCCGTTCTAACTGAAGTTTAACAATGGGATTGACCATATTGAACGACGAGATAGGAACAAAGGCAATCATAAGAAATGCGGCAATTACGACAATCCAAATTACGGTTTTTGACTTTGATAACATTTTTTGCTTCTCCTAGTGAAAATAGTTGAATAAGTAACCTCATATTATCTGATTGCGTGTACTTTTATCTTGACATTTGTCAAGAAATTCACAAACGGTGGCTTTTCATTTTAGAGTCGGGTACAATGTATTGGCAAGCTGAACCGTGGATGTGGAGAAAGCATAATATGGATGATCTGGCTTTGCGGCTTTCACAAGCCGATGTTTTCAAGCAATTACCGGAGCGTGAGCGTAGCCATCTTGTGGAGACGGCTATTCATCATAAACTGGGTATGGGCGAATTTCTCGTTTATCAGGGAGACCAATGGCCTAAGCTTTTGTTGGTTGGATCTGGAGCGTTGAAATGGTTTTTGCTTTCTGAAAGCGGTAAGGAACATGTGTTTTTTACCCTAGAATCCGGATCCCTTTTTTGGGGACATACGATCTTCGACGATCAGCCGATGCCTGCATCTCTGGCGGCACTAAGACCAACTGAGGTGTATACATGGGCGAAGGAAATACTTCAGCCTGTTTTTTATCGTCATCCCGAAGTCATGTGGGAGATTGGTAAGAGTTTGATAAGCGTTATGCGCCGGAATCGAGAAGTGGTGATTAATCTGGCGTTTCGACGTGTGGCTGGACGTTTGGCAACTTTGCTTTTAGATCGTTTTTCTGACCCCGATGATGTTTCTGTCGAACGTGACCTAACTTTAGACGAGATAGCATCGCGAGTTGCCTCTTCTCCTGAAGTTGTTTCTCGAGTCTTGCACCAATTCCAAACGGAAGGTATTTTAGAAGTTACGCGTGCGACCATCACGTTATTTGATCGCGTCGCTTTGGAGAATTTGGCTGATTTAACCTAGAGTTAGAGCAAAAAAGCCCCGTCAGGGGCTTTTTTTTAAAAATAACTATCGCGCGAAGGTACATATCCACTTCCCTTTGGCTTCTTCGTTCCGTATAATTGAAAAACGCGATTGAAGATATTACGATCTTCATAGTGCATTTCTGTTATATGAAAGCCCGTATTATAAACAAAGGGGTCTATTGGGTCAGCTTGGCTCCACTTGCTTTGGGCTCGAAAAATCATAAAAGGCTTCGAAGCCACATCAGGGGTGAGCGCAAGGTGAAACCGAAACTCCTTTTCAACGGGAATCGGTTCCTCACTATCTAACTTAAACCCCCCCGTACTAATATCTGCCAAATGTCCAATCAACTCTTTTGTCGTTGCATCAACCAATTGCATATAATAAGAAAAAACTCTTCGAGTTTTATTTCTTTTCTCGTCCATCAGCAAACTCCTTTCCACATAAACACAGTATAGAACAAATTGAGCGGAGATACAATCGTTTGTTATGAAACTTTAAGGATATGCGTGATAATACTAGCACCGGAACCGCCGATATTTTGTGCCATGCCAATTTTTGCGCCATCTACCTGCGTTTCACCACATTCTCCGCGCAATTGTTGGACAGTCTCGACGATTTGATACATGCCGGTTGCACCTACGGGATGTCCACGCGCTTTTAATCCTCCGCGTGTGCAAATCGGGATTCGTCCGCGTTTTAGCTTGATTTCGTTATCTAAACCCAATCGCGGTCCCATGCCCTGTTCTGCAAAGCCGCACGCCTCCAGAGAAAGTATAGCCATAATCGAAAAAGCATCATGCAATTCAAAGAAATCTACATCTTTCGGGGTAATCTGAGCTTGAGCATACGCGCGTTGAGAGGAGAGATATGCCGCTTGCAAAAAGAGCGGCTGTTTTCGGGAGTGAACGCTAATCGTATCGGTAGCTGAGCCGCTTCCGACAATTTCCACTGCTCGTTTATCACCGCGCACACTTTCAAGGGGCACAATTAAAGCACTGGCTGAGCCATCACCGGTTGGCGAAGCGTCCATTAAATTCATGGGCGCAGAAATCATAGCCGAATCGAGGTATTGCTTTTTGCTAATAGCAAAAGGGAGGCGTGCATTAGGATTATGCACCGCGTTGGTATGGGAATTAAGAGAAAAAGGAGCAAAATCTTCATGTTTCCAGCCGTATTCGTGCATATAGCGGCGCATAATGAGCGCATTTAGTCCCACAAAAGAAACACCTTGTTCCAATTCCCAGTCGGAATCTGCCGCGGTAGCCAATGCTGAAGTAACCGCTGTGGGTAGAGCATCTGTCATCTTCTCTACGCCGACTATCATTGCCGAATCAATTTCTCCGGAGGCTACAGCCATCATTCCTGCCCGAAAAGCAGATGCGCCCGAAGAACAGGCAGATTCTATTTTGATAGCCTCACCTTTAAAGCCAACCCAATCGGCGATGACTGAACCGAGATTATTTTGTTGGTCAATTAATCCGGAGAGCATATTGCCAACGAAGAGCGCATCAAAATTTTTGCGCCCGGCATCTTTTTGAGTAGCAAAAACTGCTTCTCCCGCTAATTCGCGAAGGGAGAGTTCCCAATGTTCGTGTACTTTTGTTTGTCCAATGCCGACAATGGCAATTTTACGCATGTTTTTTCCTTTAGGTATTTTTCATCTAATCATATGACAGTTTGAGAATCTTATGCTTTTTCCTCACGCAAAGCTGCAAAACACGCAAAGTTTTAAAGCTTTTCTTCGCGACTTAGCGTCTTTGCGTGAGCTTGAGAGAAGAGTTTTTCAAAAGTGTTACGTAGCTAGTTTTTCATTTGTTTTCTGACCTACGTTATACTTGTTATTCTAACCGAAGGAACTCTCAGGGTCTATCAGAATGACAAATAATGTATGGAAGGAATCTCTTCTTAATAAATTAACTGAAAAAGGGGATTTAGGTAAGGAATCTGCTGAATATATTCGCCAAAATAAAGTGAGCCTCAAATTTAAGCGATATTCTGAAAGCACGGGTGCACGTTGGTTTTTGTTTCAGCAAATTACTTTGAACACGCACTATTATTCTATGGAAACAGATTTGGATGAGCCGAAATTGTTGAGTTTGTTGGTGCATGAGGTGCATCATCTTAAACAAGGTACTTTGACGGCTTTTTCTGTTTATGGGGAATTAGATGCTTGGCAGGTGGAGTATAGATTTTATAAAGAAATTCACGCTGTGAAGTTGCACCCCGCTTTAGAAGAGATTCTGCGATTGCCCCTTAATTATGACCGTAATAATTTGCGCCACGCGGCAAAACTAATGCAAGATGCCGCGGGTAAAGGCTATCGGATTGATTTATATCCGCTTTATCCGATTTTTGATGAGGTTATGTTTAGGGTGACACAGCGAGAAAAGATGAAGTAGGCACGATGTTAATGAGAGGGGGAGCAAGTTCAAATTACGTTTGTCGCGGTGGGGAAACAAATCCGGTTTGTGCGGCGACATTTTCCATCTTCTTTTGTTGTGTTGAGATGTGGCGAAAAATTAATGAACGAAGTAGGCGGTGAGGTTGCGCCCAATCCAAACTGCGCCAAGTCCGAGAATGACATTTGTCCCGATATTTAAATAGAAGAGGATGCTCTGGCCGTCTTGGTAAAGATTGAAACTATCGGAGCTAAAGGTGGAAAAAGTGGTAAATGCGCCTAAAAATCCGAGAAAAACGAGTGAACTGCTTTCGGGGGTGAAAATATCGCGAGCTTCGGCAAGTTGGGCAAGTGCGCCGATGAGTAGACAGCCGAGCAAATTTACGGCGAGTGTGCCGACCGGAAATTGGGTGATTTTTGTCCAGTTGTGGACGTGGTTGCTGAGTGTGTAGCGCAAAACTGCGCCTAGAAACCCCCCCGTGCCGATTAAAAGAAAAGTGCTCATTGCTTTATGCTCCGTGTCTGTTGTTTACAATTCGGTCTATTCTACAGGCGTTAGCGTTTTGAAGCAAGGGGCATTTTTTATGATTTGTATTTGTTTTGTTGTTGCTCAACCCGATAAAAATAGAACGCTGATTTGCGCTGATTCTACTGATTTTCACAGATAAAACGAAAAAAATATATCCGCGTGAATCCGATTAATTCGCGTTCTGTTCTCTCAAGGTTGAGCAATTGCTTTATTTTTCTAGCTATGGGAGTTAGTTTACTTTTATAGGATAGCGCAAAATCGTACGTTCTTTTTCAGGGTTTTCGTGACGCGGGTCGCTGATGTAAATCTCGTGATAGGGTAAATTTATGGTGTAATTTTCTTCGTTGGCAAAGGCTTTGATTCTTTCGATGGTCATGGGGATTAGCCCGAAAGAACTGACGTGCATTATTTGCACTGCCGAACCTTCGTGGAAGGATTTAAAGCGGGCTAGCGTTAAAGAAGGAATTTCGCCTTGTTTTTTTTTCAAACTGGCAACGGCACTTTCAAACATCTCAACCGTGATATGGGCAGGTTGCATCATCATCATTGTCCAATTCCATTTGGCGCGATTTTTATAATCACTGTTGTCTGATGGATGCCAGAGTGCCTCTAAGGGCATTGTGTTGTAGTCTACGGGTTTTTTTCGGTTAAGTTTAGACATGAATTTTAAAGTAAAAGAGATGCCGTTGAGCGTATTGAGCGCATTTTGAAAAGTTTCTGAGGTAGAGGGCCTTGTCCCCGTTTCCATTTGACCGTCAAGCATGATGAAATTAAATTCAGGCACTTCTACCAAATCTACATGGCGAGCGGAGGGCGCATATAGTTGCGTGGTCTCTTTGGATAATTCTATTTTGGGCATGAAGCACTCCTGAACAAGTTTAAGAACAATACTCTCCCATTATACCCGATGCTGGCTCAAGATGGATGAAAATTTCAGATTCACTCTGTTTTCTTTGACGCAGACGCACTGAATATGTGCTTTGGTGCAGAGCGAAAATATCTAAATTGAGATAGGGTGTTTTATTTCTAGCCACCTGACGCTTTGGTTAAATAGTTTTCCAAATTTTATTTTTTTAGTGAGATATTTGTCCAGACAGGTGCCGAGCGATGGGCAGGGGTGCGACCATAAAAGAAATCGTCCATCCACAGGGCAAATCTGCGGAAGAAACCGGAGTGCGCAATGCCCCAACGGACGATATTATGCGCAAAATTATTCGGGTGTGAAAAGGGGCAAACCGTCATACAACGACCGCAATCCGTGCCGATTACGTTCCAATAGGCAAAACAGGTGCCGGGGTTAATTCGCCAGCGCAAAGCATCATCTACCTTCTCGCGATCATCGAAAGAAATGGATTTGCTGGGACAGTTCGTAGCACATTTTTTGCAGATATTGCAAAAATCAATAGTCGCCAAATCGGGCGTGCGCTGATCTGCGATTAAAGGTAAATCGGTGGTCACTACCCCAACTCGAACGCGCGCTCCCTCGTGTGGTGTCATGAGCAGAGACATGCGTCCAATTTCACCTAAGCCTGCATCGCGGGCAAGCAAGGGAGCAATGACCTGATAATTTCCGTCAATATGCGCACGCGCCGAATACCCCAGCGAGCGGATGACTTGCGCTATCTGCAAAGACACACGCGCGCTCAACGTATTGTTTTGCAGATTCCATCACAACCGGCGCATGAGGGACTGTTCCCATCATCTCGTAATCCATTTCAACGGTCAAGGCGATGGCGTATTGATGGTCGAGATTAATCGGTGCGCCGTAAACTCCTATGCCG
>CAZERH010000109.1:0-6468 GCA_964515535.1 uncultured Anaerolineaceae bacterium | reverse complement strand
TCTTGTCTTAGCCTTTGTACTTGGCATTTCTCTCATATCTCTTTTAAGCGGATTAAATGCGCCGATACGCGCGGAAGGTGGGCTTGCCCCTGCTGATGAACGCTATGCCTCACACCCCGGCATCTCCCCGCTATTTACTCCCGAAGTCCAATTTTGGGGAGATGAAATTTTACAATGGGCATCCGAAACAGGATTGGACCCAAACCTCATCGCGACCATTATGCAAATAGAGTCTTGTGGGGACCCGCGCGCCACCTCTAGTGCGGGGGCAATGGGACTTTTTCAGGTTATGCCTTTTCATTTTGAGCGCGGGGAAAATCCTTATGCTCCCGATACAAACGCCCTCCGCGGACTTGGCTATCTTAAAAGATCTTTAGATACCGCTAATGGAAACGAACGTCTTGCCTTTGCGGGCTATAACGGCGGGATTAGTGTCATCTCAAAATCGGAATATGCTTGGGCAAACGAAACACAACGCTACGCCTACTGGGGGAGTGGCATTTACGCAGATGCGTTACAAGGCGCGTCACGAAGCGCACGCTTAGACGAGTGGTTAGCACATGGTGGAGTAAGTTTATGCGCTCAAGCGCGGGCGCACCAGTAGGGCTGGGGTGTTGGTCTATCGGTCTAAGGGCAAGAAAATCTCAAAACTCGTTCCCTCTCCCTCTTTGCTATCAACGCTAATTTCCCCATCGTGATTTGTGACAATCCAATAGGCAATAGATAGCCCTAGCCCAAACCCCGCAGATTTGGCGCGTGTGCGTGATTTTTCAGCGCGATAAAAACGCTCGAAGATATGGGGCAAATCTTTGGCGGGGATGCCGGGACCTGTATCTCTAATTTTTAGACGTGCTTTTTTCCCAACTTTGGATAACCCTAAAACAACCTCACCATCTTTAGGGGTGTATTGGATGGCGTTTGAGATTAAGTTTAATAAAACCTGTTTGAGCTTATCACGATCTCCCAAAACTTGAATTTGGTCAATTTCTTCCAATTTTAAGGTCACTTTATCACCAGCTAAAACGAGCATTTCTTGCATTACTTCAAATAGCAGGCCATCTAACTCTAATTTTTCTTTTTCGAGAGGGAGTTTTCCAGTCTCAGCTTGAGCAAGCAGTAGTAAATCTCCTACTAGGCGGGTGAGGCGATTGGTTTCCTCGTCAATACTGAGGAGGGTTTCCTCGTCAACGGTATCCATTCGGCGCATTAGCCCTACATTGCCTTTGATGACTGTTAAAGGCGTGCGGAGTTCATGGCTCACATCGGCTAAAAAGCGTTGTTGAGAGGTGAAAATGCTTTCTAGTCTTTCAAGAGTTTTGTTAAAGGTTAGGACAAGTAGTCCAACTTCATCGTTGGGTAAATTGTCGTAGGGAATGCGTCTCGAAAGATCGTCTGCGCGGTTGATTTGTTCGGCTGTTTCAACAACAGTGTCAAGAGGGGCAAGAGAACGCTCTATGGTTAGCCAAGAGCCAATTGCCGCGATGATGATGGCGAAGAGCGTGGTCATGACGAGAATATAGAGTAAATCTTGTTGAAGCGCGTCTATTACCGCCAAACTGGTGGCGACTTGCATTGTTCCCGCGGCGCGTCCGCCCACAGCAAGTGGCAAGCTCAAAACGCGCATGTGTACGGCGTGATACTCTACATCATCATAAGTTGGTGCGCTTGCCATTAATCCTTTTATATCCAGCGCATCTGGAAAATCATCCCGATTGAGAGAAGAAGAGATGAGCCTGCCTTCTTTATCCCAAACTTGCACATATACGTTGCGCGCCATATTGAGAGGGGGAAGATGTAAAACCGTGAGTTCGCCGACCGAATCGACGCGCGCTACCTGAAGAATTTCTTCTGCTGTGGTATTGAGCAGATTATCGATTTGCCCGATGAAGGTGACATTAACAAGGGTGTATACGGCTATGCCAAAGAGAAGTAAAACGCCCCCTAAAAGCGTGGAGTAGAGTAGTGTTAGTCTGGCGCGTAGCATATTTTTTTAGTACGAAGAAAAAATTACGGAGTTTCGCGCAAAACATAGCCAACGCCACGCACGGTTTGAATTAAACGCGCCTCGTCGCCATCTTCCAGTTTTTGACGCAAATAGCGAATATAAACTTCAAGCACGTTACTCTGACCGCCAAAATCGTAGCCCCAAACGCGGTCAAAAATCATTGCTCGCGTCAGAACTTGGCGGGGATGACGCATAAAAAGGTCTAATAATTCATATTCTTTTGCGGTTAATGAAATGAGACGTTCCCCGCGCGAAGCCTGACGTGAGCCTGTATCTAATTTTAAATCGAGAAATTCTAAAATAGGAATACGTTTAACTTGTGTACGCCGTAATAACGCCCGAATTCGCGCTAAAAGTTCATCAAGATTAAAAGGTTTCACTAAATAATCATCTGCACCGGCATCTAAACCCTGAATGCGATCTTGCACTCTATCTTTCGCGGTGAGCATCAAAATCGGAACATCGCCGCCGGTGCGTAAACGGTGGCAAACCTCCAAACCGTCCATGCCCGGCAACATCCAATCCAACACCACCAAATCGGGGTGATTATCACGCGCCACCATTAGACCGCTACGCCCATCTGTTGCCGTGTCTACGAGATACCCCTCATAAGCCAGCCCGCGCCGTAGCATTTTTAAAATCGCGGGGTCGTCTTCAATTACTAAAATTCTTTCGCTCATAATATCTCCTGCCAAAACTATACCATCTTTTGGTAAAATTCAAATATGCGAAGCAAACATATTTTCGATTTTTTCATTGCAGTAATTGGGATGATTATACTCTCTCCTCTCTTACTTATCCTATCCCTTTTCGTCCTCATTTTTCACGGTGTGCCGATACTCTTTAAACAAGAGCGACCGGGATATAAAGGCGAGCCATTTTCAATCTATAAATTTAGGACGATGAACAACCGCACCGCGCGTGATGGAAACCTGCTCTCGGACGGTGAACGGATAACCGGCTTTGGGCATTTTCTCCGCACCACCAGCTTAGACGAATTGCCCGAACTCCTCAACATTTTGCGCGGCGAAATGAGTTTGGTGGGACCCCGTCCGCTCCTTATGCAATATCTTCCCCTTTATAGCGAAGAACAAATGCGGCGTCATGCTATGCGTCCGGGAATCACCGGCTGGGCGCAAATTAACGGCAGAAATAACATCTCATGGGATGAGAAATTCAATCTTGATTTATGGTATATAGATCATTGGTCTTTTGGTCTGGATATAAAAATACTCTGGATAACATTTGCAAAGGTTTTCAAACGCGAAGATATTAGCATGGACGGGGAAGCGACTACCGCTTTTTTTGAGGGGAATGGGCAGACTGACAGACAAAACTAATTTCAGGGCATTTTTTACCACGAAATTCACAGAGACCACAGCGTTTTTTCTCGTGTTTTTAAAGATTCTCTGTGCTCTCAGTGTTCCCTGTAGTGAGGTTTTTAAGATTCGTCAGTTGACCAGAGGGAATGGGTGAGTGTTAGCTTTTTGTAAGGTGACTAAATAAATGAAAAACACTATACTGGGGTACTATATAGCTGTTTTAGAAAAAACAGAATTATTACAGCAGAAGGGCATAAAGCATTATGAATAACATGAAGGTTTTCTTAGCGACCATTATTGTTGCGATACTTGGATTAATTGGAACTATTTATACAGCGAATATGGGCGACCCAGTTAGAGCTCCTCAATTTGAAGCAACGTTAGAAGTACAAAAAACACAAACGGCAATGATTACACCTTCTAGCGAAGTTTCTTTAGCATCTACAGAGATTTCTGGAGAAAATACAGAATCTCCACCGACTTCAGTGTGGACACCATCAGCAGAGTTCCCAGGTGCAGATTGGGAGAGAGGATGTGTCAGTTCTGAAATATGGGATGTATATTCATCTAATTTTAATTTGTTGATGCCTATTAGTGGAAATTGTTATCAATTGATTGAATATGGCATATCGGCTCATCAGGGGAATTTAGCTTTTGTTAAAAACAAGATTCTGAACGAAGAGATTTACGGGGTTTTGGTGCGCATTCCGGATAATGCTAATATAGAGTTTTCTCTTCGTGTAAATGAATTGAATAATGGTGATATATGGATGGGGGTCGTTGAAAGCCCGATATCAAGAGCGGGGAAGTATTTGGTTGCAAAAAAGGATTCTTATTTTGATATCATAGAAATTCAAAAGAATTTTCCGTCAACTGTGCATGAAAATTACCATGTACAGTTTCATAAAAACCCCTATCATTTCCGATTCGAAATTGAAGGAAATCAATGGAATATCTGGCGCGAGGGGACGCCTCAGGCTATGTACACTGATATAAATATAACTTTTGTACCACGTTACTTTTTTATTGGGTATAGGGCTTATTCTGCTAATGGTATTTCTGGGACAGTTGATGTAAGAATTTCTGATTTGGTAATAGAAGAACGTTAAACCTGTAAATCTAAGAAAAAACGCATATTAAGCGATTCTCAAGCCTAAGACGCGTACGGTTTGTTTTATCTAAAAAAAAGGGCGACTGTATCACAGTCGCCCTTTTTGATTTGTAGTCTCTAAACTTTGCTCGAAGTCACAAAAACCATTGTTTTTCGCTTTGTTTCATTGTACAAGAAGGAGCGAATGACGTTCATCACTCTCTTGGGGTTGTCGATGCCGCCCTCAATGATGTCTACTACTTTTTTCTGTACGATGGGAATTAAATCTTCGGCTTCTTCGGGGGTGACAAAGCCACGCGTGATGATTTCAGGATCGTGCAGTAGTTTGCCTGTGAATTTGTCGATATTGAGGTCAATTAAGAAAATGCCGCCTTGAGAGAGACGCTCGCGTTCTTGCATCACTTTATAATTGGTGCCACCTATGCTATCTCCGTCTACAAAAACGTAGCCACCGGGGATGCGCTCTCCGAGTGTGACTTCGCCGTTGGAGAGTTCAATGACTTGTCCGTTTTCTGCGATGAAAATGTTATCGGGAGCTATGCCCATTTCTTCTGCCATCATCGCGTGACGGTGGAGCATGTGTAGTTCGCCGTGCATGGGGATGAAGTTTTTCGGGCGCACCAAGCTGAGGAGCAATTTCATTTCTTCTTGGCTGGCGTGTCCCGAAACGTGGATGGGGAGGATGGTGTCGTCTATTACGGTTGCGCCGCGGCGGAGCAGACTGTTGACCGTCTTGCTGACCGATTCTTCGTTTCCGGGAATTGGATGCGAAGAAAGCACGATGGTATCGTCATTTTTTAAGCCAAAATGCCGATTTGTGCCGGATGCTAAACGTCCGATGATGGAGGATGGTTCGCCTTGAGAGCCGGTTCCCATGAGGACAACGTCTTTGTTTTTCATGCCCAGAGCTTGCTCAAGGCTGACTAATGTATTTGTCGGTATATCAAGATAGCCTAATTTCATGGCTAATTTTGAGTTGTCTACCATGCTCATTCCCACAAATGCGAGCTTTCTGCCGTGTTTTACTGCCGCATCGGCTACTTGTTGCATACGGGAGATTTGTGAGGCAAAAGATGCCACAATAATACGCGCGGGGGCGTTTTCAAAAACGATGTCAAAAGCGGGGTCAATAACTTTCTCGGAGGGAGTCCAGCCGGCGCGGGTCGCGTTTGTCGAATCGGCGAGAAGCAAGTCTACGCCACGTTGGGAGAACGATGCTAGTTTCGCGTAGTCAGTTTGCCAGCCATCTACGGGAGTGTGGTCAAATTTATAATCGCTCATGTGTAAAACTAAACCGGCTGGAGATGTGATCCCTAAGCCCACAGCATCAGGGATGGAATGGCAAACGTGGAAGAATTCCACTTTAAAAGGACCGATATTTACCGAATCTCCTGCTTGTACCACATTAAAATTGCCTTGCCCCGCCATTTTATTGCGTTTCATTTTTACTTCTGCCAAGCCCATTGTTAGGGTTGTGCCGTAAACCGGTGCGTTGATTTGTTGCAAAAGATGTGATATCGCGCCGACATGGTCTTCGTGACCGTGTGTAATCACAATGCCGCGTACAAAATCTCCTTTTGCGCTTATATAATCGGCAAAATCGGGGATTATATAATCAATCCCTAGCATATCATTTTCGGGGAACATAATGCCTATATCTACGATGAGAATATTATCTCCGTATTCGTATGCCATCATATTTTTTCCCACTTCCCCCAAGCCACCAAGTGGCACAATCTTTAATTTTTTACTCATTTTTTCCTCTTTAAATAGTTATAGAACCGCCTTATGCGGTATGGAATTAAAAAAACAGCCCAAAGGAATCTTTCTCCCGAGGGCTTCTTGCAGAACTTTAATTGTCCTTAATCAAAAACTGTCTACTGACAGTGAAAGTCATATCCATATCTAACGGAGCGCAGTATAGCAGAGAGGGGCGGATTTGTCAAAAAGCGTTAAGGTGCGATGGCAAATAAGCATTTCAGGTATTCGCCCTCGGCGAAGGCTATTGGGCGATCTAGCGCGTGGCTACT
>CAZERH010000108.1:2272-6654 GCA_964515535.1 uncultured Anaerolineaceae bacterium | reverse complement strand
AGAAAACCGCTTCGAGACTTGCTGATGCCGGGTACGCCTCAGCAAGCTTTGGGCTAGACGTGACCCGCATCGAATCGTGTCAAGAGCTTGTTTCTGTTACCCTGAACAGATTCGGTAGCCTCGACATTCTTGTCAACAGCGCGGCTCTTGATCCCAAATTTGATGCGACCGCGGTCGCCAAAGGCATCACGCCGGGTGCGTTTGAAGATTATCCCCTCGAAGATTGGCAATCTGCGCTGAACGTGAACCTGACGGGGATGTTTTTGGTCACGCAAGCCTGCGTTGCGCCGATGATTGCGCAGGGAAAACGTGGCTCAATTATCAACATCTGCTCGACTTACGGGTTGAATGGTCCCGACCAGCGAATTTATCTCAAAGATGGGAAGCGGCTGGCGTATAAACCGGTCTATTACACGACCACCAAAGCGGGCGTGATGGGATTTACAAAGTACCTCGCCGCGTATTATGCTGAGACCGATATCCGCGTCAATGCCCTCACCCCCGGCGGCGTGTATAATGACCATGACGAAAATTTCACACGCAACTACTCCGCCAAAACCATCATGGGACGCATGGCGCACAAAGACGAGATGAACGGTGCGCTCCTTTATTTGGCATCTGAGGCTTCATCTTATATGACCGGCTCCAATTTGGTCGTAGATGGCGGCTGGACGGCGTGGTAATTAATGAATATGTAGGGGCGAACAGCCGTTCGCCCCTACCAGAAAAATTATGATCGAAATTTTAGCAATTATCCCTGCACGCGGCGGCTCTAAGGGCATTCCGCGTAAAAATATCCGCGATTTTGGCGGTTATCCGCTGATTGCGTATAGCATATCCGCTGGACTGAAATCCGAGTTGGTGACGCGCGTCATCGTCAGCACCGATGATGATGAAATCGCCGAAGTTGCTCGCGAGTATGGTGCGGAAACGCCCTTTATGCGCCCCTCCGTTTTTGCCGAGGACAACACCACCGACCTGCCCGTTTTCGTCCACGCTCTGAACTGGCTCGCCGAAAATGAAAATTATCGCCCTGACGTGGTCGTGCAATTGCGCCCCACTTCGCCCATCCGCCCGCCGAGTTGCGTGGACGATGCGATTCGGATATTGCTTGCAAATTCAGATGCTGATTCGGTGCGTGGCGTTGTTCCTGCCGGGCAAAATCCACATAAAATGTGGCGACTGCCCGATGGTGAGAACGCCCCCATGCAAAATCTGCTCGATGTGGAGGGCATCGCCGAGCCGTTTAACGCGCCCCGCCAAAGCCTCCCGCCGATTTACTGGCAAACCGGTCATGTAGACGCGATTCGCCCCGCCACGATTTTGGAAGAAAAATCCATGACGGGTGAGGAAATCTATCCGCTCTTGATTGACCCCGATTACACGGTGGATATTGATAATCTGCGGGATTGGGCGAAGTATGAATGGCTACTCAAATTCGGTGGATTGAATTACGTCTCTCCCCGAGACGCGCGTAGACCTTTGCCTGCTTCCGTTAAAGCACTTTTTCTTGACTTTGACGGGGTACTCACCGACAACCGCGTCTGGACAGATCAGGATGGGCGAGAATCGGTATCAGCCAGCCGCGGCGATGGCTTCGGGATTGCTCTGCTCAAAAAAGCGGGGATTGAGACCATCGTCATCTCGAAGGAGCGGAATCCGGTCGTGGCGGCGAGATGTAAAAAGTTGGGCGTAGATTATGTGCAAGGTGTTGACGACAAGACCGGGATTCTTAAACGGGAGCAAGCCAAACGCAAGCTCGACCCATCCCAGACTATTTTTGTTGGTAACGATCTGAACGATCTCCCCGTATTTCCGCTGGTCGGATTCTCTGTCGCCGTATCCGATGCGATGTCCGAAGTTTTAGAAAAAGCGGATTTGGTGCTGGAGAAAAAAGGCGGTCACGGCGCAGTGCGGGAATTGTGTGATTTGATTATAATCCAGAAAAAGTATTGACAATATATATACGAAAAGGCTATACTTTTTATGAATGTAAAATATACTCATCTGGGCATTAATTTTGAGTGGGATAGCCATAAGGAAGAAAGCAATTTTCGTAAACATGGTATCCCTTTCAAAACCGCTTGTGCGGCATTTTTAGACCCTTTTTTGATTTCTTTGGAAGATGAAGTCATAAATGATGAGTTACGCGAAAAAATAATAGGGATGACAACAGATCGGCGTTTTTTGTATGTTGTCTATCTTTGGCGAGATGAGGATGTTTTGCGCATTATTTCGGCTCGTTTGGCTACCTTAAAAGAGAGATTAAGATATGAAAACCAGTAAGTTGAAGGAACGTTTGCAGAAAAAACGCCCAATGGCCATGATTAGTTTGCGAATGCCTGAGGACGTGGTTGAAGACTTGAAACGCATAGCACCCTTGCTTGGGTTTTCAGGTTATCAACCTTTGATGCGCGCTTATATTGGGCAAGGTTTACGTGAGGATTTGGAAAAAATAGATGAAAATATGGAAATGCAAATTTTCATTGAGAGTTTGAAAAATCAGGGTGTGCAAGAGGAAGTTATTTCTTCAGCGATTGCTGAAATGCAGGGAAGTTACAAAGCATAGAAAAATTTTCAATCGCAAAGCGCACAAAGAATCACAAAGTTTTTCTTTCTCTTTGTGAGCCTTTGTGTTAAATAAATAGGAGTAAAAATGACTCGTGAAATAAAAATTGGCAATAAATTGGTCGGTGATAATCACCCGACTTATATCATCGGCGAAATCGGGATTAACCATAACGGTGATGTGGATTTGGCAAAAAAGATGATTGATGCGGCGGTTGCGGCAAAAGCGGACGCGGTGAAGTTCCAGAAACGCACCCCCAAAGTTTGCACGCCGATTGACCAGCAATCGAAAATGCGCCAGACCCCGTGGGGCTATATTACCTATCTCGATTATCGCTATAAGGTTGAGTTTGGTGTGGAGGAATACACCGAAATTGACCGCTACTGCAAAGAAAAAGGGATTGATTGGTTCGTCTCGGTTTGGGATGAAGGCTCTGTGGATTTCATGGAGCAATTCGATACCCACGCCTATAAACTGCCCTCCGCTTCGCTGACCGATTATCCGCTTTTGCGCAAAGTTCGTGAGACTGGACGACCGATTATCATTTCAACCGGCATGTCCACAATGGAAGAAATCCGTAAAGGCATCAAAGTTGTGGGTGAAGAAAATTTGGGCGTGATGCACTCAACCAGTGCTTATCCCTGCCCACCTGAAGAATTAAATTTGCGAATGATTGAGACCTTGAAAAAAGAGTTCCCGAATATCCCGATTGGTTATTCAGGGCATGAAGTTGGCTTAGTCCCTTCAGCAGTGGCAGTGGCATTGGGTGCGTGCATGGTTGAGCGGCACATCACGATTGACCGCGCCATGTGGGGCAGTGACCAATCTGCATCGGTTGAGCCGGGCGGATTGCGAAAACTGGTCAAATATATTCGCGTCACCGAGCAAAGTCTTGGCGATGGCGTGAAAAAAGTCTACGAAAGTGAAATGGGACCGCGTGAGAAATTGCGCCGCGTGAAATAAATCTAATAGTAGGGGTGGGTCTCAGACCCGCCCCTACGTTTTTATATGAAATTAAAAGACAGTCTCCGCAAGAAACTTCGTAAGCCGGGCAAATATGCTCAGGCGGTTTTGCGTTGGCGGAGATTGTCTTTTAATGACGCTCCCCCCATCTTTGGCAACGCCAAACCTAAAAGCGGATCGCATCTCCTGCTCCAAATCTTAAATGGCTTTACCAAAATCATGCCCTATACCTATACAGCGGCAGAGCCAATCCGCACTATCCAAAAAGAAGGCGGACGTAGACCCGTAGATGAAGTTGCGGCAAATTTGGCGAACATCAAACCGAACATTATCGGTTGGGGCTATGTCGAAACCTCCCCTGAAAATCTAGCTGTTCTCTGTCAACCCGGGCGCGTCAACTACTTTATCTACCGTGATCCGCGCGATATGCTCGTCTCACAGGTTTTCTTTGCAACCGATATGCACACAGGGCACGGAATGCACGCTTACTATCAATCCCTGCCTGATTTTGACGCACGACTGAAAGTCGCCATCACGGGTATTAACCAAGATGGGTTGAAAATGGTCAGCGTGCGCCAGCGATATGAGGGCGTTTTTGAATGGCTCGATCAGCCGCGCGTGATGTGCATCCGTTTTGAAGATTTGATTAACAACCGCGATAAGACTCTCCTTGCTATGCTGGATGAAGTGGAGAAAACGGGATATGAAATCTCTACACCGCGCGAGAAAGCCCTTGAAACCCTGATTGAAGCCATTAATCCGAAAAAATCGCATACTTTCCGTTCAGGAAAAACAGGCGGATGGAAGAACCATTTTAGCAAAGAGAACAAAGAGCTTTTTAAAGAAGTGT
>CAZERH010000108.1:0-2172 GCA_964515535.1 uncultured Anaerolineaceae bacterium | reverse complement strand
GGCGGATGGAAGAACCATTTTAGCAAAGAGAACAAAGAGCTTTTTAAAGAAGTGTCTGGGGATTTGTTGATAAAATTGGGATATGAAGAAACTAATGATTGGTAAGACCAAAAAACGATACTCGATATTCGAGTGTCGAACGTTTTCCAATACTCAAATATCGAATATCAAATATCGTGCTTAAAGATTTCTACACCCAACACATCCAGCGGCGGCTCACCCGCCATCTTAACAACCTCCAAATCTGGAAGATGGCACGGCGCGTTGCCAAGCAAGCTCCCTCACCCAATGGTGCGCCCGTCCTCTTTTTCAAAGCTTCCTCCGGCATTGACGATCTCTCGTGGAACTCTGCCTTTCACTTGCTCACCTCGTGGGCGTTTCGATTGCAAGGTGTCCACATCCGATTTTTTGCGTGCAAATCTGGGATGACGCACTGTGTGCTGGGGACAAATCGCGAGAATGTCACGCAAAAACCGCCCTGTAAATCTTGTGTTTATCAATCTAAAACGCTTTACACGGGAGCAGATGTAAGCTGGTTTTCTTTTAATGTGGATGAAGAACTGGATCGCGCGTTAGTCAACTTGCCACTTGCCGATTTACAACGATTCAGCTTCAACGGGATTCCCCTAGGGGAACTCTGCCTGTCTGGCTTACGCTGGATTCTGCGCCGTCATCATCTTGCCGATGACGAGCCGACTCGTTATTTGTTGCGTGAATATATCCGTTCGGCGTGGAGTATTGCCCAAGAGTTTGAGATGCTCATTCAACGAGAAAAGCCGCTAGCAGTGGTCGTCTTTAACGGGCAGATGTATCCCGAAGCGACCGCGCTCTTTGTGGCACGCAGGCACGGGATACGCGCGATTACGCACGAGGTCGGCTTGAGACCGAAAACAGCCTTTTTTACGGAAGGAGAAGCAACCGCGTACCCTCTCCATATCCCCGATGAATTTGAACTGAACGAAGAACAAAATGCACGCTTGGATGCGTATCTATCCAAGCGTTTTCAGGGTGATTTCACGATGGCGGGGATGAAATTTTGGGGTGATATGAAGGGGTTGGATGAAGCCTTTTTGGCGCATGCGGAGAAATTTGAGCAGATTGTGCCGATTTTTACCAATGTGATTTTCGATACTAGCCAGCCGCATGCCAACATTCTTTTTGAGGATATGTTTGCTTGGTTAGATGCTGTGTTGGAAGTCATTCGGGGAAATCCGCAGACGCTTTTTGTCATCCGTGCTCACCCCGACGAGATGCGCCTGCGAAAAGCCAGCTTAGAGACAGTCGCAAATTGGGTTGCCGACCACCACGCTGACGATGAACCGAATGTGGTTTTTATCCCGCCGCAAGAGACTTTGAGTTCGTATGAATTAATTCAACGCTCGAAATTTGTGATGATCTACAACTCGACGATTGGGATGGAAGCCTCGATTATGGGAATGCCCGTGCTGTGTGCGGGGAAGGCGCGTTTTACGCAATATCCGACCGTTTTCTTCCCGCAGAGTGTGGGGGCGTATGGCAAAAAACTTGAGGAAATGTTGAAGGCTCAGAGGATTGATGTCCCTGCGAAGTTCAAACGTAACGCGCGCCAATTTTTGTATTATCAGCTTTACTTCTCTTCGTTGCCTTTTGGGGAATACTTAAAAACGGGCGTGAGAAAATCCCATGCGCTCTTGCAGAATTTCGATTTAGAAAAGTTGTCGCCCGAAAATTCCCCCGCTATCAAGGCGATTTTAGATGGGGTTTTGGATGATGGGGATTTTTTGCTGAAAGAATACTAGACAATTTTAAAATTGATATCGATTCAAGAATTTTTCAATCAATTCTTTGTCTTCGGGGGGCAAGTCGATAAACTTGAATCCGATTTCATAACTGGCAGGCTCTTTCCCAACAGATACACATCGTTGAACCTTTGCACCAATATGCATTTCTTTTGCCATTACTTCCGGAATATCGCTTAGCAGACTAATGGACAAAACAACTTCTGTCCCGACACGCAGACTTTTGCTTCCGTTAATCTGTGCCCCACTCAGCGTTAGATCGCGCAAATAGCCTAATAATTTTCCACTTTGCGCATCATGGACTAGCGTAAAGCTCACGATAGATTTACGAGATTCTTTTCTTCGGTTTCCGTAGTCTGTCATGTGGTTCTCCTGATTTCTGACAAGATTATGC
>CAZERH010000107.1:0-6660 GCA_964515535.1 uncultured Anaerolineaceae bacterium | reverse complement strand
TTTAGTGAAACCTTTTTATATTGCAGAGAAACAAGAAATTCAACTTTCGGCAAGTATCGGCGTTAGCGTTTTCCCTGATGATGCAAAGGATGGTTCTCTATTGCTTGGACGAGCTGATTATGCAATGTATAAAGCAAAGGAGAAAAAAGACGAGGGCTGTTGTAATACGGTTTTTGTAGCCTATCCTAAAAGCACTTTGCCGTAACGACTATGAAAGAAGTTCGGCTCATGTGTAAAATTAGTGTAGAGCCAGAATAGCAGAGATGAAGTCAGGCGAAATACGTTTTAGATTTCTACGGAATTCAGCCATAGCCACATATCTGCTCAAGTGAACGGTACCGCAGAACAGTACTGCGAGCGAAGGTTGCGGTAGGGCTAAATACGCAAATGCCAATAAGTTGATGGGGTCTTCGGTTTTTTGCACAGTTTGAGCAATTTTTGCCTTCTAGCAAGGCAAAAATTTGACTTCCAAAACGTTTTGGTATACAATGAATCGTACCCGAAACGTTTTGGTTTCTTTAGGAACAAAAAAATGGTCGTTACGCTCAAGGATATTGCGAAGGAAACGGGGAAATCTATTACGACTGTTTCACGCGCTTTGAATGATTATGACGATGTTAGTTTGGCTACAAAAGAGCTTGTTCGCCGCGTTGCGGCTGAGCTTGGTTATACGCCCAATGTCTTTGCTCAACGCCTGCAAAAACAATATACAGATACGATTGGTTTGATTATCCCCACTTTTGGTCCGCGTTTCTCGGATCCTTTTTTTAGTGAACTTTTGGCTGGCGTTGGGAATCAGGCGGCGGATCTTGGGTATGATTTATTGGTCTCGACTCGTGCGCCGGGGGAAGATGAGATTAAAGCCTATTGTGCGATGGCGCAGGGACGCCGAGTGGACGGGTTTGTTCTTGTGCGAACGCGTCGAAAAGATGCGCGCGTGGAATGTTTGCAAGAGGCGAATTATCCCTTTGTGGCGTTCGGACGAGCAGAAGATAGTTACGAATTCCCTTATGTTGACGAGGATGGACTTTACGGGATGCGTTTGCTTACACGGCATCTGATTTCTTTGGGACATAGCAGAATTGCCTGTATCTCCCCGCCGCCGGAGTTGATGTTTGCGCACTATCGTTTACAGGGCTTCAAAGATGGTTTAGCGGAAGCAGGTATCCACACGGACGATGCGCTTTTCCGTGTTGGCAATTTAACGCAACGTGATGGATATGAGCAAACCAAAATTTTGCTAGACTTGCCATCCCCTCCCACAGCAATTGCGGCTTGTAACGATTTGATGGCTTTTGGCGCGATGAGCGCGGCACAGGATCGCGGTCTTGTTGTCGGGAAAGATATTTCTATCACCGGCTTTGATAATATCCCGATGGCGGAGTTTTCTCACCCTTCGTTAACGACACTTCACCAGCCTCTTTATCAAATTGGGGGCATGGTTTGTGAAATGCTGATTCATCTGGTGCGAGGAGGAGAATTAGAGAAAAAGAAAATCCTTCTTAAGCCGGAGTTAATTGTGCGGCAATCTAGCGGATTGTTAAAATAGAATAAATAAAGGAGGTGAAAGCCTGACACGATATCAAATCAAATTGACCCCCGTTCAACATATTTAGTTTTTCCATTCAAATATATAAGGAAAGAGAACCATGAATAAGAAATTCACTGTTTTACTGGCATTAGTACTTGTTGCCAGTGTCGTTTTGGCGGCTTGCCAGCCTCAGGTTGTGACAGAAGAAGTTGTTGTGACCAAAGAAGTTGAAGTCGAAGTCCCCGTTGAAGTCGAAGTTGAGGTTGAAGTTCCAGTTCCCTCTCAAACTTTGGTTTTCTCCTCTCGTCTTTTCAGCCCTCCGAGAGAGCAAGAATTCTTCATCAACGAGATTATCAAACCCTTTGAAGATGAATATGGCGTGACTGTTAACTTCCAGATTATTGATGATCAAACATTGCTTGATCGCGCAGATGTTCAACAAGGCACCGGGCATGTTACAACAGACATCGTTGTCGCTCACAACAGTCGTATGGCTGAGTGGATTGATGCCGGTTGGGTGATGGATTTAACGGATGTTGTTGCCAGTTGGGATGATCGCCACTTTAGTGAGGCTTTCGTTCAAAACACCAATAAAGATGGCAAACAATACTTCCTCCCTGTAGGCGCAGATGTTTATTTGCTCCTCGCCAATAATAAAGCCCTCCCTTATCTCCCCGACGGCGTTGAACTTGATAGCATCACTTGGGACCAATATGCGGCTTGGGGTGCGGCGATTGCTGAGGGTGAAGGCGAAGGTAAAGTTTGTATCACCGGTATCCCCTCCAAATCTTGGATTTATATGTTCGGTGGCTCGGCATTATCTTATGGTGCCGGCTTCCCCGATGCGAACTCTGCTGGTGCAATGGACGCTTGGAAAATGTGGGAAACCATTGGTAAAGCGGGTGGGTTTGTCCCGACCGTTTTGAATATTGATAGCTGTGTAGACCCGATGATGCGCGAAGAGTCTTGGCTGACCGTATTCCACAATGCGCGCGCCGGACAGGTTTATGCCTCCAATGAGACCGAATTTACCTTGGCTCCTGCTCCCACTGGTCCCGCTGGCACAGGCTCAATTGCCGGTGTGAGTGGCTATGCTGTTATGGAAGGCTCTGCCAATTACGATTTGGCTATTAGCTTCCTTGAATATCTGACCCGCCCTGAAATACAAGTAAAACTCGCCAAAGGCACCGGTGGATTTATCCCGCCCGTGCAAGAAGCAATTGATTACTTAGGCGATGAAGCCATTGATGAAGTCATCAACAAAGCCGTTCTTGTGCTTGAAAATGGCGTTGTTTCCGGCGTTCCCGGCGGTGACTACGAGGATTGGGGTGCAGTCAAAGCCTGCTTCGATGATGTCTTCGCTGACACTATCTTAACCGGTGCTGACGTAACACAAGATCGTCTCGATGAAGCGCAAACCTGCGTTGACGATTTACTCAAATAATCGTCTGAGAGACATTCAGTAGTATGAACACAGAGCCGAGAGGGAATAAACGCTTCTTTTCTCGGCTCTTCTTTTATTTTTTTCTCTGAAAAGGTTTTTATATGGCTACTACAAAACCAAAATCCCTTCGAAAAATATGGGGGCAAGCTACGCCATACCTTCTGATACTCCCCGTTATTATTTATTACGCTCTTTTTTGGGTGCGTCCTGTTATTGCCGTCACTATAGGGAGTTTTACCGATGCTATGGGGGTTTTCACGCTTCAAAATTTTGCCATGGTTTTTAGTGATGAGAACTTTATGCCCGCGCTTAAAAACACAGCAATCATTGTTCTTTTTTCTGTCACCATTGAGTTTGTTGGAGCTCTTTTTCTTGCCTTGCTCATCAATCGCAAATTTTGGGGTTCGAGCATATTCCTTTTTCTGACCTTAATTCCGATGGCATTGCCCGCGGTCGCAACCGGTGCGATGTGGATTACAGGTCTCACCGCTCATGGTTGGATTAACAGTCTCCTCTACTATGTGGGTTTCCTTGCCGAAGGAGAAAAAATCTACTGGCTGGGCGGGTTAGAACAGAATCAAATGAAACTTCTCGCGCTTGTCATCCTGATTGATGCTTGGCAAGTCATCCCCTCGATGATGATTATCCTCTTGGCAGGATTGCAAAATCTTCCGGCTGAAGCCAAAGAAGCCGGATATGTTTTCGGGGGAAATTTCATGACCGTTTTGCGGAAAATCACTATTCCCATGCTACAACCAACCATCCAAACGGCAGTCATACTGCGATTGATTTCGGCAATTCAAATCTGGCTCATAATTGTTCTCTTGCTCGGGTTTGGACGACTACCCGTTCTTGTAGAGCGTATTGTTTACTTCCATGAGGAAGTCCCCGGGTTGGATATCAGCTACCAAATGGCGGCAGGCTACACCATCGTTGTCTCTGTAATTGTTTCCCTAACTGCGCTGCTCTACCTAAATGCATCGGGAGCTTTTAAAAAGGAGAAAAACGCATGACAAGTAAAGCCAATAAAAAAATCGTCAAAGCGGCTAAAGAAACGGTTTTCTATCTTTTTTTGACCACTCTCATTGCCGGGATGTTATTACCGGTCTACTTTATCGTTTCTCTATCGTTTTTGTCTACACGTGAAGCCTACCAATACCCCCTACCGCTGGTTCCTGCTTTCAAAACAGACCTTGAGCTAACCTACGGAGAACGAGGCTACCTACTCAGCGTTTGGGATCGAAACGATAAAGAATACCAAACAGTTCTTGACACCGGCGACTTAGAAAAAATGGAAGTCTACATCAAATCGCAACTCGGAACAAAAATTACCCAAGAGGAAATTTTATTTGAGATTGCGCGCCTTGAAAACTCTGACGAACCAAGTGTTTTCTTTACCAAACCCAGAGCAGTTCTCTCAAATTATGACACCTTTTTCAAAGTAACTCGTGATGCCGTTCCTGCTCTCATTCGTAGCCTTGAAATCGCCGCCCTCACCATCCTGATTTCGCTCTCAATCGGCGGTTTAGCGGGCTATGCCTTCGCTCGTTATATTTTCAAAGGCAAAGATGCCCTCCGTTTCAGCGTGCTATTCGTCCGTATGTTCCCCGGCGTTGCGATTGCCCTCCCGATGGTTTTTATCCTCGCCGAAGCCAATCTCTACGATGAACCGCTGGGACTTTCTCTGATTTACTCTGTCGGTGCGATTGGACTCACGATTTGGATTACAGCCAGCATTTTTATGGGGATTCCCGAATCGCTGGAGGAAGCCGCACAGGTTTTCGGCGCGAGCAAATTCCAAGCCTTTATGCGGATTACGCTTCCGCTTGCGCTCCCGGGTTTGGCGGCTTCCGCTATGTATACATTTTTGGGGGCGTGGAACGAAACCGTTGCCGCGATCATCCTGACACAGTTCAAGCCGACTTTCTCTGTAGTTGTCTACCAAACACTTTTGGGGGCATCCGGTCAGGTTAATCTCGCCGCCGCGGGTGGGATTGCGATGGCACTCCCCGCGATCTTCTTCACATTCTTCCTCCGCAAATACATCAACCAGATGTGGGGCGGGGTCACTGTATAAAGGAAATAACAATGGCAACTCTTGAAATTGAAAATCTCACCAAAAAATTTGGCAGAAAAGTCATTGCGGTAGATAATATCAGCCTCGAAGTTTACGATCAGGAATTTCTCGTTCTGCTAGGTCCCTCTGGGTGTGGCAAAACAACCACAATGCGGATGATCGCCGGTTTGGAAGAAGTCACCGATGGTATGATTCTGATTGATGGCGTAGACGTGACCGAACTCCCGCCACGCAAACGTAACGTCAGCATGGTTTTCCAAAATTACGCCATCTGGCCCCACATGACTGTTTACGAGAATATCTCTTATGCCCTAAAACTCAAACACATGGACAAAGATGAAATCGACCGCACTGTCCGTGATGTGGCGCGGATGACGAAAATCACCGAGCTTTTAGAACGCCTCCCCACGCAACTCTCCGGTGGACAGCAACAACGCGTTGCTGTGGCGCGCGCTATTGCCGTCTCGCCCAAAGTTTTTCTCATGGATGAACCCCTCTCGAACCTCGATGCAAAATTGCGCGTTTCGATGCGTACCGAGCTAAAGACCATCCACGATAGTGCAAAAGCAACCACTGTCTTTGTCACCCACGACCAATCCGAAGCGATGAGTATCGCAGACAGAATTGTTATTATGCGCGGCGGGAAAATCATCCAAATTGGCACACCGGAAGAAGTTTACGAGAAAAGTGCCGACCTTTTCGTAGCCGATTTCATCGGCACGCCGCCCACCAATTTCTTCGATGTTGAGATTAAGAAAATCGGTGAGGTCATGCACCTTGTCCATTCGCATTTCAAACTCTCTCTTAGCCCTGAAAACGTAACTTTATTGCAGGGATACGCCAAAGAGCGACTCATCCTCGGCGTCCGACCGGAAAATATCCAACTTGCTAACGAGCAAGCCAAAATTCTGAGTACGACCGCCCTCGTTGTCGAACCGCAAGGCTCACATCAAGTCATTGCATTTAAGCTGGATGGGAAAATCATCAAAATGGTCGCCCCATCCCAACCGAAAATGCAAACAGGGGCAACCATCCACCTGAATTTTAAACAAGAAACTTTGCGTTTCTTTGACCCTGAAACCGAGCTTGCCATCGGCGATTAAAAATCCATGCGCCATCAAATTCGCTGGACATCAAAAAAAATCCATCAAAGACTGGTGTTGGTGCAAAATTTTCTTTATCGCCAACGCCAGTTTTTGGCTCCTTTTCGCTATAAAAAATTGGATACGCCCCTCTCTGCGGCACCCATTAATCAAGATGTGGATGACCGCGACTGGGATGTGATTCTGCCTGACGAATATTGGGGACTCCCGCACGTTAACTTCACCTTGCGTACCCGATTCAGCATCCCTGAACGTTGGCTTGTTACCGCTCCTGTAGCTTTATTTTTGCCCCTCGGCATCTCCGGCGATTTCTCCCACCCCGAAGCATTAGCCTATATTGATGGCGAACCCTACACCTCAGCAGACCGACATCATCAAGAAATTATATTGCCCGAAAAATTGCGTGACGGAAAAACGCACACCCTCGCCCTGCATGGCTGGACAGGTATCGGCGGCTCCACAGTTGGTGATGCGACCAAAAAGCTTCAGATGAAAACTTGCGAAG
>CAZERH010000106.1:0-6694 GCA_964515535.1 uncultured Anaerolineaceae bacterium | reverse complement strand
GGAACGGGTTCTTCTAATCTATTTCTGATTGCATTTTTTGTTTATACCTATGAAAAAATCAAAATGTTAGCTTCTTTTTTAGGACTCGCATCTGCCCTTTCGTGGGGGACAGGGGACTTTATCGGTGGTGTTGCGTCTCGCAAGATTGGTGCGTATCGCACGGTGATTTTTGTTCAATTCATCGGGCTTATTTTCATTATTTTAGCTTTCCCTTTTTTCAAAGAGCCTTTCCCCGATATCCATGTCATCAAATGGAGTGTTATCGCGGGGGGCATAGGCACTACAGGATTTCTTTTATTTTATGAGGCAATGCGAAAGGGACCGCTCAGCATTATTGCCCCGCTTTCTGCATTAGTTGGCGCGATAATTCCCGTTACAGTGGGCATTTTTACAGAGGGGTTTCCCTCTACCAGAGTTTTTTTCTCATTTGGATTAGCTTTTATTGCCATTTTGTTGGTTTCTTATGAGAAATCGGATGAAAAGGAAAACAAGAAGAAAAAGACCTACCTTCCTCTCGCTATTTTAGCGGGTATTGGCTTTGGATTCTATTTTGTTCTCATCCACGAAGCTAGCCGAAACTTAGTCTTAGCCCCCATGATTATCGCTCGTACTGCCGGAACAGCTATCGTAATGGCTTTTTTCCTCTTCCAAAAAGGAAATCTGCGCACAGAGGCAAAGTATTTTCCTGTTCTTATCCTTAGTTCTATTTTTGATGTAGCTGGAAATGTTTTCTATATCCTTGCCAGCCAATTAGGGCGTTTGGATATATCTGCGGTGCTAAGTTCTCTTTACCCCGGCATGACCGTTTTTCTAGCTTGGCTAATTTTGAAAGAGAAGCTACAATTCTCACAATGGTTTGGTATTATTCTGGCTTTGGTTGCTATTATTTTAATGACGACTGCATAAAAGTTATCTCGCAAAAACAAAGAAAACCACTAAAAAGGCTTAAAAACTATTTAGCACAAATTTGAGGTCTGAGTATTACCCGTTTTTTTGCGTTTTCTAAGTTAATCAACTTTTAGCCCAACTCTTACGCAATACTTTCCCTCAAAAGGAGTTTTCCGCATGTCCCAAAAAGAATTTCGAAGATTTCTCGCGTCCTACCCTGCCTACGCAAAGACTTCAAAACTGGATGAACTCCGTACCAAAGATTACGCTCGGCTTGACCGTCTCAACCATGTTTATCTCGATTATACGGGCGGCGGGCTATATGCCAAATCACAAATTGCCAAACACCAAGAGCTTTTGCTCAACAATGTTTATGGCAATCCGCACTCGTCTAACCCGACTTCGATGGCGGCATCCGAACTGGTCGATTCTGCGCGCGCCTATGTGCTTGAATTTTTCAACGCCGATCCCGCCGAGTACGAAGTCATCTTCACATCCAATGCCAGCGGCGCGCTCAAGTTGGTGGGAGAATCCTATCCGTTTGACAAAAATAGTCGCTATTTGCTTGCTTTTGACAACCACAATTCTGTGAACGGATTGCGCGAGTTCGCTCACGCACGAGGCGCAAAAGTTAGATATTTGCCGGTTGAGTTGCCAAATTTACGCATCTCTCACGCACAACTGCTAAATGAATGGAAACAAGCACAGGGTCAGGCACGCCATCTCTTTTCTTATCCCGCTCAATCAAATTTTTCCGGCACACAGCATCCCCTTGAATGGATTGCGGAAGCAAAATCCTATGGTTGGGATGTTTTGCTGGATGCGGCGGCTTTCGTCCCCACCAATCAACTGGATTTGAGCCGATTCGCCCCCGATTTTGTCGTGCTATCGTTTTATAAACTTTTTGGCTATCCCACAGGCTTGGGTGCCCTCATCGCGCGGAAAGAAGCATTAGGCTGGCTGAAACGCCCGTGGTTTGCCGGTGGGACAATCACGGTGGTATCGGTGCAGGGAGAGCGGTATTATATGGCAGAGGGACACGCCGCCTTCGAAGACGGCACAGTAGATTATTTGAATATCCCCGCTGTAGAAATCGGTTTGCGGCATATTGCCGAGGTGGGGTACGAGGCAATCCACGAGCGCGTGACGGCATTAACCGGTTGGTTGCTAGAAAATATCTTGGCGATGAAGCATGGCACGGGCGAACCGCTTGCTAAAATTTATGGTGTGCTAAATACTGAAATGCGCGGCGGGACCATTGCGTTGAATTTTTATAATAAAAATGGTGTTGCGTTTAACCATCACTATATTGAAGAAAGGGCAAATAAGCACAATATCTCGCTCAGAACAGGATGTTTCTGCAACCCCGGCGCGGGTGAAATTGCGCTGGAGTTGGAAAAACCGGAGTTGATTGCCTGTTTCTCGCAAACGGAGCATCAGCAACATCTCAGCTTTGATGAATTTGCGCTGTGTTTTGATGAAAAGGAGTCGGGGGCGGTGCGAATATCGGTGGGGATAGTGAGTAATTTTGAAGATATACAGGTTTTTCTTGAGTTTTTGAGAGGCTTGTTGGGGTAGCAAATGATCGTGGGCGTTTTTTATCAAAGACAATCCGAAACTCAGGTTAGGAAATATTTTCTCAAGGAAAAAACAAAAATGACTCTATTATGGATTATCGTTGCTATCGTTGTGTTCGTTCTCCTGCTTGACCGCGAGATTGAAAAAATGTATGGTTATAACTCGCGTGCCCATCGCGATACGCCTGTAAAGTATGAAATCGACTTTGAAGAAATTCAAATTCCCGCGGTAGATGGCGGGTCTCTTTACGGTTGGTTTATCCCAACCGCGCCCTCTGCGCCGACTTTGATTCTTATACATGGCTGGAGCAGAAATGTTCAGCGGATGATGGCTTATATTCGAAATTTGCATCCGCAGGGATATAATTTACTTGTTTTCGATGCGCGCAACCATGGCTCTAGCACTTCTACGCCACGCCCAACGGTGGGAACTTTTACAGAGGATATTCTCTCTGCGGTAAGTTATTTGCGCAAAAGTGAGAAGGTTTCTTCGTCAGAAATCGGATTGATCGGTTTATCCATTGGGGGCGGTGCATCTATTGCCGCGGCGGGACGCGATGAGGGGATTTCAGCCATAATTACGGTTGGCGCACTTTCGCATCCGGTTATGGTGATGTCGAAACAATTTGAAGAGCGGCATATCCCCCAATTTATCGGCTCATTTTTATTTGGCTATATGCGTTTGCGCTACGGTTTAGATTTTAACAAAATTGCCCCCGTTACGCTCATCTCCAAAGCCAAAGCGGATGTTTTTCTCATCCACGGTGAAAACGATGAGACGATTTGTCTCCAGCAAGCAGAAGATTTGCTGGCGGCGCGCCCCGACAAAACGCAATTATGGGTTGTTCCCGGAAAAGGGCATAGCGATTGTCACCTCCACGCGGAGTTTTGGGAAAGGCTGGAGGCATTTTTAAGTGAAAAAATGCCGAGTTAGCGTATCCGTTTTTTTTAGGGCTGGCAAGTTGAAAACGCGCGCGGCGGGCTTCATCCAATTAGGGAGTATAATTTATCCACTATTCCCAAAAAAGGAGTGCGATAAATGACGCAGTTTCTAATATATCAATTATTCGATTTATTGAACCGACCGGGACCGTTATGGTTAGTGGAGGCAAATTTAAGCGGAGTAAATCTTAATGGTGCCAATCTTGAAGAGGCTAACCTGACCGATGCAAAACTAAGTGGATCAAATTTAGAAGAGGCTAATCTGAAAGGGGCAAAATTAGAACGTGCGATATTGCGAGAAGCCAAAATGAGAAACACAAATTTGGAGGGAGCAAATTTGGTTTGGGCTATATTGAACAGAGCAGATTGTTTTAAGGCAAACTTCAAAAAAAGTGATTTAAGAGAAGCGCAGTTCAAAGAGGTAATTTTCTTAGAAGCCGATTTTTCAGGGGCTGATTTACGAAAAGCTTATGCAAAAAAAACAAGTTTTGAAAAAGCTGATTTTGAAGAAGCAAATTTAGGAGAGGTTCGTTTTGATGAAGTGAATATGCAAAATGTGAGCTTGAAAAAAACTAATTTAGCAAAGGCAAAACTCTTGCGTGTCGATTTTAGAAAAGCAGATTTGCGTGAAGCTTGTTTAGTAGACGCCAATTTACAAGATTCCGATTTGCGAGGAGCCGATTTGAGAAATTGCAATATGAAAGGTGCTAATTTGCAGGGAGTAGTTCTTCAAGATGCTAATTTATCGGGAGCTAATTTAAAAGACGCTGATTTACGCAACGCAATCCTCTTTGACGCCGTCATGACCGGTACAATTATGCCTGATGGTAGTGTTCGAAAATAAATATGGGCATTTTAGGTTTGGTTATCTTTTTCGGATTGCTAGGTGGCGTAGCGGTTGGCTTACAAGGACCGCTTGCCAGTTTAATGAGCCAAAAAATCGGCACCTTAGAGAGCGTTTTTTATATCCACCTTGGCGGTGCTTTAGCGGCATTGATTCCCCTCGTTTTTTTGGGTGGCAGAAACTTATCTCGCTGGCGGGAAGTTCCGTGGTACGCCTTAATTGCCGGAGTGCTGGGATTAGGCGTCATCGCCGCTATGAGTTATATGGTGCCACGCGTGGGGGTTGCGCCCTCTGTTGTTTTGATTGTTGCCGGACAATTGCTCGTTAGCGTTATTTTAGATCATTACGGGTTATTTGGCGCACATCTTCGACCGCTCGACTTCACGCGTGTTTTGGGCTTGCTTCTGGTATTCCTCGGCGTGTGGGTAACGGTAAAGTAATTTTCCTGATTTTTATCAACCCGAATAATGATTGAAAATCTGAACAGACTGATATAATGATGTTATGAATATATGCTTTTATTTTATGAGTTTTAAGCAACCATAGACCAATAAGACCTGATGGGTTTCTACATACCTATCAGGTCTTTTTATTTCTGTTTTATCAAAAGGAGATTCGATGGAAACACTCTGGGAATACCGTTACGCTTATCGTATGAATTCGATGAAAAGCTCGTTCATTCGTGAGATACTCAAATTAACCCAAAAGCCCGATGTAATCTCTTTTGCGGGAGGACTGCCAGCCCCCACAGTTTTCCCCGTGAAAGAATTTCAAGAAGCATCTAATCGTGTACTCGAGGAGAGCCCTGAAAAAGCCTTGCAATATGGCACAACCGAAGGCTACTTACCCTTGCGTGAAATGATTGCAAAACGCTCGGCACGCTATGGGTTAAAAATTAGTGCGGCGAATGTTTCAATCACCTCCGGCTCACAACAAGCCCTCGATTTGATTGGTCGTCTTTTCATCAATCGCGGGGATGGGATAGTGGTCGAAAACCCATCTTATCTTGGTGCTCTTCAAGCGTGGAATGCCTACGGAGCAAACTATATCCCCGTGCCAATGGACAATGAGGGGATGATTACCTCCGAACTCGAAAAAGCACTTCGTAGAGGCGCAAAATTCATTTATGTTTTGCCGAACTTCCAAAATCCCAGTGGCGTAACGCTCAGCTTAAGGCGGCGTCAAGAACTCGTGAGAATAGCCGATCATTACGGAACACCGATTATCGAAGATGATCCCTATGGTCAAATCCGCTTTGAGGGCAAGCATCTTCCCCCCGTCACCGTAATAGATAGTGAATATCGCGGGCAAAATGGCGGTGCTTACGATGGAAACGTAATTTACCTTAGTACCTTTTCAAAACTGCTCGCGCCCGGTCTTCGCATCGCGTGGGCTATTGGTGCAGAAAGTGTCATCCGTAAATTGGTGCAAGTGAAACAAGGAGCAGATTTGCACACATCTAGCTTCAATCAGATGGCGGTCTATGAAGTCAACAAAGATGACTTTTTAGATAAGCATGTGGAGGTCATCCGCGCTACGTATAAAGAGCGGCGCGACGCGATGCTTGAGGCGATGGATGAACTCTTCCCCGCAGAAGTGACGTGGACGCATCCCAAAGGTGGGATGTTCCTCTTTGCAACATTGCCCGCAGGCTTAGATGCAATGGCATTATTTGATAAAGCGGTAGAGAAGAAAGTTGCCTATGTCCCCGGAGCAGTTTTTCATCCCTGCGGCGGTGGCGAAAACACTATCCGTCTAAATTTCTCTTTCCCGAAACCGGATATAATTCGTGAAGGCATTGCGCGATTGGGAAAAATGTTAAAAGAAGAGATTTACGCAAAATAAAGAGAATTGCCAAAATGTTAGTGGCGCATTGCCGTCACGGTTTTTCCCGAACCGCAACGCATTTTCGCAAATGCAATTCTTCCACCCTGATTTTGACGACCGCAAAAGCTTTATAAAAACCAAAAACCCTGCTCGTTTTTTATGAGCAGGGTTTTTTTTATGACTTCGACTGAAGTGGCGTTGAGTAACCTAATTTTAGAAAATTATTCGTCTGAAGTAACACTATGGGAATTCCAACATTTATTATTTAATCTTTATAGCACCTGCATTATGTAGGAAACATCCAAATCAGAATTAATGCCCGAAAAGGTATCGCCAATGGAAGGACCAAAAATCAGTAGAGCGGCTAAGACAACAATAGCAACCAAAGTAAGAATAAGTGCATACTCCACTAACCCTTGCCCCTTTTCACACCTTCGGCTTATCACATAAATCACCTCCTCCTATTAAATTAAGAGAACACTCCCCTTCAATGTAGCACAAGAAAAGAGACGAAGCAAGCAAAATGCTTAACGATTTTGAAAGGTATAAAAAGAGAAATAAGCCTAAGGAATGAAAATTTAATAATTTGCACAAATAATTCACCACAGAGTACACG
>CAZERH010000105.1:0-6721 GCA_964515535.1 uncultured Anaerolineaceae bacterium | reverse complement strand
CGGGACGGAACTCTTCTACTTTCAGAGCCTGTACTTGGATATTCGTTATTGTTGCTCACATCGTGAATTCTTGTACAAATCTGGCATTTTATGGTAGATTTAATTCCTCCGTAAGATTCCACTTATTTTAGAATGAGGCTCCCATGACTAAGAAGAAAATCCCCGATATTATTATAGGAAGACTGCCACTCTACTTACGCGCTTTGAGCCGAATGTGCGTTGAGAATAAGGTTGTCACATCCTCCAAAGAACTAGGTGAATGGGTCGGCATCTCCGCCGCGCAAATTCGCAAAGATATTTCTCAATTTGGCGAATTCGGCAAACAAGGCACAGGCTATAATATCGAATTTCTGAGCGAAAAGCTACGCGAGATAATGAATATAGATCACGTTTGGGATGTTGCAATTATCGGCGCAGGTGATATTGGTCATGGTTTAGCCCGCTATCAAGGTTTTTTAGAACGTAGCTTTCGCATAACACTTGCTTTCGACAATGCCCCTGAAAAAATCGGAAAAAAAATCGACAATATAGTCGTAGAAGATATAGCCGAAATGGTTAATTCCATAAATGAAGCCAATATCAAAATAGCGATAATAGCCGTCCCCGCCGCAAACGCCCAAAGTGTTGCAGATGAACTCGCAAAAACCAGCGTAAAAGCCATCCTCAACTACGCAACCATCTGTATCAATGTCCCTGAAGATGTGCGGGTGCAATATATAGACCCCGCTACCCATTTACAGTGGATGACTTATTATTTGGAATAAGCAAAAGATAAAAAAGAAAAATCCCGTCTCAAAGGCGGGATTTTTGATTCTATGGCATGGTTTCGGATACACTTCGCATCGCGACGCACCTGATTTAGGCTTGAGTGCCACATCCAAACAAGTTTTACACTTTCGGCAAATTACGCTCTAAAACGGAATATAGTTCCAAACCGCGCACCGTACCTTCAACAACACAAGTCAACGGATTATCTACCAAATAAGCTGGAATACCGAGCGATTTAGTGAGCATTTTATCAATCCCACGCAAAAGTGCGCCACCCCCGCATAAAGCCACTCCGCGATCTATAATGTCAGAGACCAACTCCGGAGGTGTTTTCTCTAAGACTCTGCGTCCCGTTTCGACCACATTTTTAAGCGGGTCTTGCAGGGCTTCTACAATTTCACCGGTTGTGATGGTAACAGGACGTGGCAAACCCGTAACTTGATCCTGCCCCTGCACCTCCATACTTTGTTCTTGGTCCTGAGGAACTGCCGCACCAATCTTGATTTTAAGTTGCTCGGCGGTTCTCTGCCCAATTGTGACCCCATACTTACGGCGAACATAAATTGAGATTGCTTCGTCAAAATCGAGACCACCCGCGCGGAGAGTTTCAGCAGAGACAATGCCGTACATCGCCATCACTGAGGCTTCTGTTGCACCACCGCCAAGGGAGATAACCATATTGCCGGAGGGGGCATTAATAGGTAAATCAATTCCCAATGCGGCCGCTAAGGTTTGCTGAATCAGATAGGCTTCCCGACTTCCGGCTTCACGGGCGGCTTCATAAACCGCACGTCTTTCTACGCTCGTCACCCCGTAAGGAACAGAGAGCATGACGCGCGGACGAAAGATACGCATAGCCCCACTAACTTGTTGTAAAAGGTAGGAAAGCAGAGCTTCGGTGATGACATAATCTGCTATTACCCCGTTTTTGAGCGGACGAGCAACTTCGATATTTTCGGGAACACGCCCATACATATTGAGGGCTTCTTGACCGACTGCGACCATTTTCTCAGCCATTTTTTCATTATCAACTTCTATAGCGACAATAGTCGGCTCGTTAAGCAACACTCGTGTGCTGTCTGCAAGCCGAGTATTCATCGTACCGAGGTCAATTCCCAAATCTTTAGAGAAAAGTGCCATTTTTTTACCTACCAATTAAACACAAAGGACACAAAGAAACACGAAGAAAAAAATTTCTTAGAGAACCTTGTGACCTCCGCGAAGTGCCCCACCTGTATTTATGGGGTCGTGTTTATGCTTCTTATTCTTCTGTCAGATGCGGTTGATGCTTTGGCTTCCCTCTGCGGTATCGTTTTACGGCATCTAAGCGTAGGTTAGAGCGGCGTAAGGCGGCAGACATCGCTAAGTAACGGTCAGAATCTGGGGGAGGTCCTTCTTCCATATATTCTTTAGCGCGTTCTTGGGCGGCTTCTGCGCGGGCAATGTCTATTTCTTCGATATTTTCAGCGCGATCAGCCAAAATAGTGACAATATCGGGTTGTACTTCTGCAACGCCACCAGCAACGGTAAAGTTTTCTTCTTCATCACCGATACGTACTTGCACAACGCCGAAGTTTAGCGTGGTCAACAAATGGGCATGTTTGGGAAGGATTCCCATTTGCCCACTTGTGCCGGGAAGAACGACTATATCAACATCGCCTTCGTAGAGGGTTTTATCTTGTGAGACTATTTCACAGCGAATTGGCATTTTGATTTTCCTTATGCGTGATTCGTGAAACGTGTTGCGTGATGTGTTTTGAGCAATAGATGCTTTTCTTCAAAAATCTGCTCATTAAAGGCAACCAAGCCCAAATCACGCATGACGCGATATTTCATCCCAGAGAAAAAAGGTTTTCTCTGTGTAATCCGTGTTCAAAAATCAGACTGTTTCTGCCATCTTCTTGGCTTTTTCAACAACTTCATCAATTGTGCCAACCATGAGAAAGGCTTGTTCAGGGATGTCATCGTGTTTGCCATCGAGAATTTCACGGAAGGAGCGGATGGTGTCTTTGAGGGGAACGTATACGCCGGTTACACCGGTAAATTGCTCGGCTGTGACGAAGGGTTGCGAGAAGAAGCGTTCGATTTTGCGGGCGCGAGAGACGAGGAGTTTTTCGTCTTCGCTGAGTTCGTCTACGCCGAGAATGGCGATGATGTCTTGCAAATCTTTATAGCGTTGGAGAACCTGCTGAACTTCACGGGCAGTACGATAATGCTCTTTGCCAACGATGTTCGGGTCGAGAATTCGGCTGGTGGAGGTGAGCGGGTCTACAGCGGGGTAGATGCCTTTTTCTGCGATGGAACGTTCAAGTGCGATGGTGGCATCAAGATGGGTAAAGGTGGCGACAGGGGCAGGATCGGAGTAGTCATCTGCGGGAACGTAGACGGCTTGCATGGAGGTAATAGAGCCGGTGCGGGTGGATGTGATGCGCTCTTGCATTTCACCCATTTCTGAAGCGAGGGTCGGTTGATAACCGACTGCGGAGGGCATACGTCCGAGAAGTGCGGAGACTTCTGCACCGGAGAGGGTGAGACGGAAGATGTTGTCGATGAAGAGAAGTACATCTTTGCCTTCGTCACGGAAGTATTCTGCCATTGCGAGGGCTGAGAGGGCAACGCGCAAACGAACGCCAGAAGGCTCATTCATTTGACCGAAGACCATCACGGTATCTTTCATAACGCCGGATTCACGCATTTCACGGAAAAGGGATGTCCCTTCACGGGTGCGTTCACCAACACCTGCGAAAACAGAGTTGCCTTTGTGAACACGAGCGATGGAGGAAATCAGCTCGGTGATGATAACGGTTTTACCAACGCCTGCGCCGCCGAAGATACCTGTTTTACCACCTTTGGTAAAGGGGGCGATTAGATCGATGACCTTGATGCCGGTTTCGAAAACTTCAACGCTAGTGGCTTGTTCGGCAAAAGAAGGGGCTTTGCGGTGAATGGGATAATAATCCTCTGCTTCAATGCCTTCGATACCGTCAATGGGTTGACCCAAGACGTTGAAAATACGCCCCAAAGTTGCCATGCCAACCGGCACTTTGATTGATGCGCCCGTAGAGACCGCTTCTACACCACGGCGGAGACCATCGGTGGTATCCATCGCAACGGTGCGTACCCAGTTATCGCCCAAATGTTTTTGAACTTCTAAAACAAGCGGGGTTTCACCTTCGCGTTCAATTTCAATAGATTCAAAAAGTCCAGGCAGTTCGCCTTCTGCATAAGCGACATCAACGACTGAACCTTGAACCTGTACTACCTGACCTGTATACTTCGCCATAATTCTCTCCAATTATTTCTTGGTTATTTTTAGTTTATTCTTTTTTGAACACGAATTGGGCGGATAGCACGGAGAAAAACTTTTCGTTTTTCTCCGGTTTCTCCGTATGCTCCGTGTTCAAAAAAAGACTTCGTGAATTCTTAAGATGCCTTAGCAAGTGCCTCTGCACCGCCAGCAATATCGAGAATATCTCCCGTAATTGTTTGCTGACGCACTTTATTATATTCAAGTTGTAATGCGCCCACTAATTCGTGTGCATTATCTGTAGCATTGCGCATGGCAACCATTCGCGCCGCATGTTCGCTGGCAAGCGATTCCAAAATCGCCTGATAAACCTGCAAAGCTGTAAATTTCGGAATCATCTCATCCAAAATCTCCTCAGGAGAGGGTTCATAAATATAAGCGGCAGATTTTGTCTGCATAGAGCCGTATTCTTGAACCAAATCATCGCCGTCACCAACTTCTAGGGGCAAAAGTTTCTTCATTACAGGGGTCTGTTTTGCCATACTTACATAATCCGTATAGACCAAATAAACCTCATCTACTTCACCCTCTAAAAATTTATCGACAGCCAAATGCCCAATCGCAGAAATATCCATAAAAGATGGTGCGGCGGGCAAATCGCTAAATTCCGCTATCACGTTACCGCCACGGCGCATAATCAAATCACGCCCCTTTTTTCCAACGGTAATATACTCAACAACATCGTGTTTTTCGCCAAAATTCTGCATATTAAAACGAATCACATTCGTATTATACGCACCAGCCAAACCACGATCGCTACTCAGCAAAAGCACCAGCGTCTTTTTGATCTCTTTTCTATCTGTCAAAAGCGGGTGCAAAGCCTCGCGTCCCGGTTGCATGGTGACATGTTGAAGAACCTGCCAGGCTTTACTCGCATAAGGACGCGTCCCCTCAACTTGAGCGACCGCCTTATTCACCTTGCTGGCACTCACCGCCTCCAAAGCGCGGGTAACCTGAGCGATATTTTTAATGCTCCGAATCCGGAGTCTCATATCTCGTGCTGAAGCCATAGTTTTACCTTAGCTAATTTTTTCTTGGATGAAAAGCCGATGCACTCGTGTTTCAGGCTTGCTTGCCCTCAACCAACATCCATGCGGCGTAAACATCTCGTTTCGTAGTGGTGCATTGCATCTTTTTGGGGATGCATTGCGCCTGAATTGGTTAGACCCGAACTGCAACGCATCTTCTTAGATGCAATGCAGTTCTACCATCTACTGCCAAGTATTCTTGAAAGTCTCCAAAGCCTGACGCAATTTCGCTTCTGTATCATCAGTAATACGTTTTTCATTGGTAATAGCCTTACCGATTTCAGGATGTGAAGTCTCCATATAGCGGAGCAAATCAACTTCCCAGCGGCGCATATCTTCCAAGTCTACTGCGGATGCAAAATCTTGCGTCCCCGCAAACATAACAATTACCTGCTCAGCAAGAGACGCAGGTGCATATTGCGGTTGTTTCAAAATTTCCTGCATACGTTGACCACGCTGAAGTTGTGCTTGTGTCGCGGAATCCAAATCGGAGCCAAATTGAGCAAAAGCGGCAAGTTCGCGATATGCCGCCATATCCAAACGGAGACGACCGGCAACCTGCTTCATTGCCTTTGTTTGAGCGGCACCACCTACTCGAGAAACCGAAATACCAACATTTACAGCAGGGCGAATACCGGCATTGAAAAGGTCGCCTTCGAGATAAATCTGACCGTCTGTAATGGAGATAACATTCGTGGGAACATAAGCAGAAACATCACCGAGCAAAGTTTCGATAATCGGAAGAGCGGTCAAAGAACCACCGGTTCCCTCAACGGGAAGGATTTTGACATCACTCATATCATCAGCGGCTTCTTTTGCATCCGTATCCGCAAGCGGACCTGCATAAACATTGCCATCCACCGCGTCAGAGGCGATCGCCTTTTCACCTTCAAAGTCACTCTTAACAATGACATAATTCACATCTAATTGGGCGGCGCGCTCTAATAAGCGAGAGTGGAGATAGAAAAGATCGCCGGGGTATGCTTCACGTCCGGGCGGACGGCGGAGAAGAAGAGAAACCTCACGATACGCCCAAGCATGTTTAGAAAGATCATCATAAACCACTAAAGCATCTCGTCCGCTTTCCATAAACTCTTCACCTATCGCACAACCGGCGTAAGGCGCAATATATTGCAGTGCCGCAGATTCATCTGCCGAAGCCAAAACAACAATGGTGTGATCCATTGCGCCTTGCTCTTCGAGCATCGCAACGGTACGCGCAACCGCGGCTTTCTTCTGACCGATGGCAACATAAATACAAACAAGGTCTTTCCCTTTTTGGTTGATGATGGTATCCAATGCAACCGCGGTTTTACCTGTTTGGCGGTCACCGATAATCAACTCACGCTGACCACGCCCCACAGGAATCATCGCGTCAATCGCTTTGATGCCGGTCTGAACGGGTCGATCTACATCTTGCCTGCCGATAACGCCGGGGGCAATCCGCTCAATGGGGCGGTAACTGCTAAAGGATATCGGTCCCTTCCCATCAATCGGTTCGCCCAGAGCGTTGACCACGCGTCCAACCAAGCCATCGCCAACAGGCACCGAGGCAATTCGTCCGGTAGAGCGGACTTCCATCCCCTCCGCGATTTCATCATAGGCACCCATGATAATG
>CAZERH010000104.1:3046-6740 GCA_964515535.1 uncultured Anaerolineaceae bacterium | reverse complement strand
CCGGTTGGTATCTATTCTCCGCAGGGTGATAGTCCCTTTGGTTGTGCTGATATGAGCGGCAATCTTTGGGAATGGACCTCTAGCTTATGGGGCAAAAAGCCTGATAAGCCGGATTATGGTTATCCCTATAAGGCACGTGATGGGCGTGAAAATCAACGAGCCAATGAGGATGTTTTGCGTATTTTGAGAGGCGGTTCGTTCGACCTTACCTCGCGTTTTCTGCGCGCCGCCGTGCGCAGTAGCGGTAGCGACGTCGACTCTGACGACGGTTTTCGTGTTGCGCTCGCTCCCAAACTCTCTTAAGTTTTTGTTTTTTCTGTATAAAAAGACACCGAGTTTTTTCAAAAAACTCGGTGTCTTGCTTTTACTGATTCCTGCTCTCTGCTCTACCGATTTACCGCCCTACCCCAACCTCGCCCTTTCCTCTTCAACCACGCTTTTATCTAATTTCTTGAACAAAGGTTCAGGCTTGTTAAACGCCGCGCCGGGCTTCAACTCGGATGGCTTCCATTGCAATCCTTCTATGCCCTCGTAGCGGAGGGCGGTATGTGTGCCGAGGTTGTCTTCTAGCGTCTCTACAAATTGTTCGCCGAAAAGCGGAGTTTCGTAGCCGAAAATCTGATTTAATTTCTCGCTGGTGAAGGGTAAAAAAGGTGCGAAAATCACTTTAAGCGAATCAATCGCTTTCAGGGCGGTGTAGATGGATTTTCCCGCTTCTTCTCTGTCTACCTTTAGTTCCTTCCACGGAGCAGAGGTGTCGAGGTATTTATTCACTTCGCTGGCGAGACGCATTGCTTCGTTAAGCGCAGTGCGGATTTTGACCGCATCCAGCAAATCGCCGACTTTCTCGAATCCGGCAGATATAACGCGAAGCAAGTTTAGGTCAGGTTCGCGGAGCGTCTTTTCGTCCACATCAGGAATTTTCCCATCCCAATGCTTATAGCAGAAAGAAAGCACACGATTCGCCAAATTCCCCCAATTGGCAACCAGTTCGTTGTTGTTGTGGGCTACGAAAAATTCCCAATCCCAATCTGAGTCTTTTGATTCGGGCATATTCACGGTGAGATAGTAGCGCAGGGCATCAGGATCATAGCGGGTGAGGGCATCGCGTCCCCAAACCGCCCAATTTTTACTCCCGCTGATTTTCTTGCCTTCCAAATTCATAAATTGATTGGCGGGGACATCGTAGGGGAGGGTTAGGGCTTCTTCTTCTCCCGTGAATATATTCATGAATTTAGCCCCTGCGCCCATCAACTCGGCGGGCCACAAGGCGGCGTGGAAAAAGATATTATCCTTGCCGATGAAATAGAATTGGCGTGCTTCGGGGTCTGTCCACCATGCTTTCCAAGCATTGGGCGTGGACTTGATTTGCGAGAGTTCAATCGGCGCAGAAAGATAGCCGATGACCGCCTCGAACCAAACGTAGAGCGATTTTTTATCCCAGCCTTCCACAGGAACGGGGATGCCCCATTCGAGATCGCGCGTGATAGGGCGAGGCAGTAGCCCCTCGGCTTCGATTTTGCCCAACGATTCGCCCAAGACGGTTTCGCGCATGTGGTCGGAGCGTTCGCGGAGGAAATTGGCTACATCCGGCTCAAGTTTGGTGAGGTTAATATAGAAATGTTCCGTTTCCCGTAGCTCTAGCGCATCGCCGGTTTTGGCTTTGGGATTGAGCAATTTCTCCGGTTCCAGCACATTGCCGCAAGCATCGCACTGGTCGGAGCGTGCGCCCTCCGCTCCACAGATATAGCAAGTCCCCTCAACGTAGCGGTCGGGCAAAAAGCGGCTTGCGGAGGGGGAATACCATTGCATGGATTCTTTTTGGTAAAGATAGCCGTTCTCTTTTAATGCCAAGAAAATACTTTGCGCCACCTTATGATGGTTTTGGGTATGTGTGGTCGTGAAGAGGTCGTAGCTGATTCCGATTTGCTGGAAAAGCTCTAAAAAGCCCTCGTGAAAACGCTTGTAGATTTCTTCGGGGGATACGCCCTCGGCATCGGCGCGTAAAGTGACGGGTGTGCCGTGCGAATCTGTGCCGCTGACCATTGCCACATTATTTCCTTTCAGGCGATGGTAACGAGCGATAATGTCACCGGGCAGATGTGAGCCGGTTAAATTCCCGACGTGGATTTCTGCGTTGGCATAGGGCCACGCGATAGCGATGAGGATATTTTCGGTCATTTTTAAGACTCCAGACATAAGACTTCAGACATCAGATTTAAGGCTTCAGCTCTGATGTCTGAAGTCTAAGGTCTGAGGTCTTTCAATAAAAAAGGCTGCCCGCAAAAATGGACAGCCTCAAAGAGTTGGCTTGCGTTGTGACTAACGCGCGCCAACCATCACTGCCCGTATGGGACTAGGCATAGCCATAGGCATCATATTCATTGATGGAGGGGTGTAGTTTTTCTTCACGAGCTAAGTTTACTATGGGCTGAGATTTGAGACAAGATGTTTTTTATGTCTATTAATACAAATCTATGTTTGGGAAAAGGTTTTTTTTTCTCATCTTGTAATTTAGTTATAATTTTTTGAAGTCTATTAGCTTTAGTGTCTCCATACAAACCAAGTGCAATAAAAACTAAACTGAAAATAGCGTAGAGGGGGTTATTAGATAGTAGCATGGATGTACCTAAAACAAGTGTCAGAAACGAGATAATGACAATTTGAAGATACCTAATTCTCAGGATTATTTCCTCTGTGGGGGTGTCCAAGAGAAATTGTAGAGTAGCGTTGAACTTAGCTTTTTGGGATTCTTTTTTTTCTTTCCTCGATTTTGAAAGAGTACTAAAAAATCTCTCTATGTAAGGAGATAATAGATTTGTAGCAATACTTATAACGACGCTTAAGGCAATTGCCCAAAAAGAATTTTCCATTTAGACACTCCTTAATCACTCAGCAACTTCAATAATTCAGAGGGCGAGGAAGTGATTGCGTTTGCACCAACTTTATGGGCTTTCATCTTCATCTTCTCGTCCACTTTATCGGTGTAAATATAAATTCGCACGTCGTCGTCTTGTTCTCGAATTTGGCTGGCTAATTCGAAACCCGCTTGGCAATTTTCCATTTCTTTCCCGTCGTGGCGACAAGAGTCAGAAATCACACAATCGAAAGAGCCGTGTGTAAAGCGTTCAATGGCTTCTTTGGTATTTTTTGCTGTCGAAACGGAAATGTTTTGATGTTTTAAGGAATCGATGAGAAACGCGTTATTTTTGGGATTATCGTCTACCCACAAAATATCGGATATGTCATCATCAATATCTAGCGTGACGCTCTCGGCATCCGGCTTGCGTGCCATTTTATGCGCATCTTCTGCACGTCTGATTTCTACTCGTCTATCCTCGAAGGTGAGTTCCTCTGCTTCGGGTAGTTCCTCGGCTGAGAGATGAGCATCCTCCAGCATGGCACTTTTGATTTCGATTTTGCGTTGTAGCTCGTTCACACGCACTTGCAAATCTTTAATCATGTCACCTTGCTGTTTGCTGAACTCATCCATGCTGAGTTCCATCTCGCCGACCTTGAAGGTGAATTTGCGCGTTTCGCTAGACTTGATTAATGCCTGAATACTTCTGCGAAAACTTAGCAAAATGATGATGACAATGAGGGGCCACAAGATAGTGGCGATGCTTTCGATGAGTGATGATGTTTCGTCCATGCTTTTCTCCTAAGGTGAAACGTAAAGCGTAAAACATAAAAC
>CAZERH010000104.1:0-2946 GCA_964515535.1 uncultured Anaerolineaceae bacterium | reverse complement strand
GCTCAAAGCAAATCCTTTAACCCGGCAAAAGGCGAATGTTCTTTTTCATCTGAATCTTCTTCCGGTAGCGATTCCTCGTGTCCGCAATCGCCGAGATTTAAATCTGCGCCGCAAACTTGGCAAAGTCCCTGACAATCATCTTTGCAAAGCGGATTGATAGGAATATCCAATTGCGCCTCTTCTAAAATAATTCTCTTTACATCAATTTGGGCATTGTCGGGCAAAATCAAATCTTCTTTAGTAGTATCTCGGCTATTGAAAAAATATAATTCGGTAAAATCCCAGTCTAAAAAATGGTCGTATTCATTTAGGCAACGCGCACAAGTCAGTTGAACCTTTCCGCTGAAATTTCCTTGAAGCAAAATCCCCTGTTGGTTTCGCGTAGCCACAACAGAGCCAGTCAACTCTCGAATGGAAAAATCATCCGAAAATTGAAATTCAGCATGGTTAAAGGGGAACTCTCGGCTATAGCCCGGCGACTGATGTAAAAAAGCCCCTAATTTTAAGATAAATGGATGTTTAGACATTTCGGTTCGTCACATATTCGGTTAAACTTTCAAGCGCAAAACGCTCTTCGCTGGGTGCTTGTCCGTTCAACGATTTTAGGGCGCGAGTGGCGTATTCTTTGGCTTCGTCTAGCGCAAGCTGAATAGCATCGCTTTGACGAATATCTTCAACCAATAGAGCAATTTCCGCCGAATTATGATAATGCCCTCGGAGCAAAGATTTCACGCGCTCGTTTTCAGGATTTGCCTCAATATAGTATAAAGCGGGCAAAGTAATCAGCCCTTGCGATAAATCGTTGCCCACCGGTTTGCCAACCTCAGCTTGGTCACCTGTAAAATCGAGAATATCGTCCACAATTTGGAAAGCCGTGCCAAGTTCACGCCCGAAACCGCGCGCGTTCTCTACTATTTTGGCATCAACCGGGCTGATAATTGCCGCTCCATGCGTGGATAATTCAAAAAGCGAACCGGTTTTGGCATAAATGCGTTGATAATAATTTTCTCGGTCTGCCAAGCCGCGCGCATCGAACATTTGCGTCAGCTCTCCGTTGACCATAATTGCTAAAGTTTCGGCAAACTTCTCCATTACAGTTAAAGAGCCGGTTTGCGCGGCGAGTTTGGCAGCGCGGGCGAAAACGAAATCACCGGTTAATACGGTCGCGGCAGGAGTCCAATTTGCGTTGAGCGTTGCGTTCCCGCGGCGCATCAATGAGCCGTCGATCAGGTCATCGTGAACGAGGGTGGCGGTGTGGAGCATCTCAATCGCGGCGGCGAGAGTAATCAACCTTTCGGGATTTGCACCGAGCATATTGCCCATCAGCAAGACCAATTTGGGGCGAATTCGTTTTCCACCGGATGCCAGTAAATTCTCAAGGGCGATTCGTAAATCGGGATGCTTATCGTCCGCTTGGGCGCGCATCCGTTTTTCTACTTTCTCAATATCTTTGTTTAATAAATTCGTCTTGCTCAAAATATCACCAATCAAATAAGCGAGCGGCGTTTGCAGTGGTAATTTCTGCAATTTCTCGCGTCTCTTTGCCGTGCAATTCGGCAATTTTCTCTGCCACAAAACGCACATTGGCAGGTTCGTTTCTCTTCCCGCGTTTGGGGTGCGGGGTTAAGAAGGGGCTGTCTGTTTCTATCAGTATTTTATCTAGCGGGAGAGATGCGACCATCTCGCGCCGCTGAGACATTTTCTTGAACGTAATCGGACCTGTTACGCCGATTATGAAACCTAATTCGATGGCTTTCTCCGCAATCTCTCGCGTGCCGGAAAAAGAGTGTAGCACACCCGGAGATTTCACCAAGGGATTCTCGCATGCCTTGAGGTTTGCGTGCCACTCTGTGAGCATCTCCAGCAAATCGACAGAGCAATTGCCTTCGAGGGCATCGTTTTTCTCGCGCAAGTGTAACACCACCGGTAGTTTTAGAGCCTCGGCTAAAGAGAGTTGCTCTTTTAAAATGTGCTTTTGTGTATGGCGCGGCGCGCGATTCCAATAATAATCGAGTCCGATTTCACCGATGGCGACAACCTCCCTCTTTAATCTCCCCTCTAAAGGGGGAGAATTCATCCCTTCCCCCTGAGGGGGAAGGCTAGGAAGGGGGCGGGGGTGTTTTGCTATTTTTTTTAACTCGTTTTTTGTCTCATCTGTCCATTCTAAAGCATCGGTGGGATGGATGCCAATTGCCGCGAAAAGATGGGGATGAGATTCTGCCAATTTAACGGAAGCAAGACTCGTTTTCAGGGTTGTTCCGGGGATGAGGACGCGTGTTACGCCGAATTCGGCACAGCGCGCTATGACCTCATCTCGGTCTTCGTCAAATCGATCCCAATAAAGATGGGCGTGGGTGTCTGTTAAAGTCACAGGTGGCAAGTTGCAGGTTATTCAATTCCGGCAATTTTCAGCCCGTCTTGCAAAATTGCCTCAACCTTATCCTCGTGCATGGTTTCGCAGTAGACGCGGATAATCGGCTCGGTGCCGCTGAAGCGGATGAGCAACCAGCCGCCGTCTTCGAGACGGAATTGGAAGCCGTCTACGGTGACGAGTTCGGTCACTTTTAGCCCGCCAATCGTTTTGGGGTTGGCGGAGAGAATTTTGTCGATTTTTTCTTGCTTATCGCCCTCGAAGGGGGTGTCAATACGATTGTAGAAATGTTCGCCGCCGACTTTCTCAAAAAGGTCTGCGAGGAGTTCGGTCGGTTTTTTGCCGGTACGCACCATTAAATCGAGCATATAAAGTCCGGCGAGAATGCCATCACGCTCAGGGACGTTGCCTCGGAAGGCGTACCCGCCAGATTCTTCGCCGCCGATGAGGGCATCGGTTTCGAGAAATTTGGGGGCAACATATTTGAAGCCTACGCCTGTTTCGTAAACGGGGACATCATAAATTTTGCCCAATTTATTCAACATGGTCGTTGTAGAGAGGGTTTTGACAATCGC
>CAZERH010000103.1:0-6746 GCA_964515535.1 uncultured Anaerolineaceae bacterium | reverse complement strand
TGCCCTAATTTTACTGTTTTCTAAATTTAGTTTCGTAACCAAAGCATGACGTTTTCTGTAGTTACTCAAAATTAAAATATGTTTATCAATATGCAGATACTCGGTTTTTCTCTTTTAAGACGCGCTATTCTTTGGTAAGAGTGTTGATGATGAGAAAAACAATTTGTTCCAAATCTTAAAACAATTTTTCAGTCCACCGGCAACCAAACGGTAAAACAAGCTCCCTCATTAGGGACACTATCTACTTCAATAAACCCGTCATGGTCGGTCACAATGCCATAACTCACAGCAAGCCCAAGTCCCGTACCGCCGTCATCCGCTTTGGTGGTGAAAAAAGGTTCAAAAATGCGAGCAAGATCATTGGCAGAGATACCTTTTCCGTTATCCTGCACCGCCATTGCCAGCCACTTTTTCTTATTCCTTTGGCGCGTTTGCGTACGAAGGGACAACTCCCCTCCTTTCGGCATGGCGTGAAGAGCATTGTGTAAAAGGTTGAGGATCACTTGCTTAATTTGGTCTCTATCAATAAACACCCAGGGCAGATTTTTACCCAGCTTCATCTTGAAATCAATATCGCTACTTTCAAGAAGGTGATTGGTAAGCGCGGCAACGTCTTCAACAACTTCATTCAAGTCTGCGCGTACCCGAATACTTTCGCTTTGCCGCGCAAAATCGAGCAAACGCCGAACGACACTGCGAGCGCGCTTCGCCTCGCGCAAGACCATTTCCAAATCATCCCGTTGCGGCGATTCCGGCGGGAGGTCGTCAAGAAGAAGTTCAGAGAATCCGGCAACCGTAGTGAGCGGATTATTCAATTCATGAGCCACCCCTGCCGCCATCTCACCGACTGCGGCGAGTTTTGCCGCCTGCACAAGTCTGTTTTCTGCGGTACGTTGAGCCTCCATCCGCTCTTGCAATTCTTCTTGTGTTGTTTGCAAAATTTGAATGGTGTCCTGCAGCATCTGATAGCGATCTACACTAGAGACCGCGCTGGTAAGAAATCCAGCCAAAGTTTCTAGGGCTAAAAGGTCATTATGCGTAAACGCATTTTTTTCACTGGCTTCAACGTCTATGACCCCCAAAATGCGATCTCCATCTTGCAATGCGACGCAAATCTCCGCCCCCGCATCCCACCCCGGAGCGTGGGTATAAAGCGGACTCTTGGTCACATCGTCTACCATAACGCTTTCGCCGGTGGCAAAAACATGTCCGCTTATGCCCTCTTTACTTGGGTATTCAAATTTCTCAAAAGCCGATTTAACCAACGGTGCCGCCGCGCCACTGATTCCTTCGATATTCAAATTTTGATTACGATCTACCAAAAGAACAACCGCCAATTCGTAAGAAAAATGCCGCACGAGCAAATCCGCGGTGATTTGGGCAACCTCGTCAACATTGGTCAGCCCGATGACTTGTTGAATCACCTCGTGAATCAGACCAAGATTACGGGCGCGCGCCTCCGCCTCTTCGCGGAGTCTGCCATATTCTACTAATCCCGCCAAATGACTCGCAATCACAACAAGCAAATTCTCGTCATATTCGTTAAACGCGGCAATTTCTTTGCTCTCTAAATTCAAAACACCAATCACTTCGCCGCGATATTTAAGCGGCACTAGCAAAGCCGATTGTGCATCATCCTCACTTAAGGGATAGTTTTGCGTCTCGGCATTTTCGATGCGGACATTCTTTTCTTCGCGAACAAGTTTCGCTATGGGATGATTTTCAAGAAATTCGGTGCGCGGCAAGATACGCCTCTCAAGGTTTCGATATTCTCTTAAAGTTCGTCCGTCTGAAGAGAGCAAAAAAAGCGAGAGCAATTCCGTGCCAAAAGTACGCTCCAATAAAGCAAAAACGCGCCGAACGATTTGCCCCAAATTCTGCGCAGAGGAGACAATCAACGCGAAATCATTGAGCATCGCCTGTCTGCGAAGATGATCAGCCATCTGGGCGAAAGTAGCAAAAATTTCAACAGACGCCGCGGCATAAATACTGATTTGTTGCAATTTCAACCATTCGTCTTCGCTAAAAGCCTCATTTCGCCACAATGCAAACACACCAATCAAGCGATAGCCCACCATCAACGGTAAAGCACCCCACACTTCAGCGTCAATTGAGGCTACCTCATCTGTCATCTTCTGCCAATCGGGATGACCGCGTTCCAAAAGTATGGGATTTGCTATTTTTTTTATTTGGGCAAATAAAGCATCCCCATTTAATAAAAATTCTTTCCCCATAAGTTCAGGAGAGTTCCATTCTGCTTCAACTTTTAAAGAGTTTTCTCCATAGATTGCTAACCATGCACCCTCGCAAGGGATATATTGAATAATACGAGTTAAAATACGCGCCAAAGAACGCGGAAAATCATAAGGCACCGATGTTTGTCCGCCAAAAATAAAAACATCAGTCGGCTCTACAATCGGCTCGGTTGTATAAAAACTTCCCGCATTCGTCATTAATTGCCAGACTCGTTTATCTTTTTTAGACAATTCATCCGCCCCCACTAAAATTATTTTCTGCGTTTCTTTAACCGGAAAAGCGTATAACCTTTCCACACCTAACTGTAAATCTTCGGGCAACTTCCGAAAACGCGATTTTCCACCGGCGAGCGCGCGACAAAGCCAACTATCTATCTTTTTAAAATCAATATAATTTTTAACGTTATTTTGGCGTCCCTTATTTAAACGATACTGCGCCTCAAAACGCCACCCCGTATTTTCATGCCGAGCATAACGAACGCAGATAGCCCAATCTGCCTCTGTGATTTGACAACTTTCCTTTAACAGAACCTCTATTGTGTTTAAATTTGCCATATTATTGCATTCCGTATTTCGCATTAGAAATTGCGTTAAAAAATCGCTATATTTTACGCAATCCATCAATTTTTTGCCTTCACCTCTTCTCCATATCCCGTCACTTGATAAATTCCTGCTTCTAGCGGATTCTGTGGTTTAGTTCAAAAAAAACTCTAGTCACATGACAGTTTGAGAATTCTGTGCTTTTCCTTCACGCAAAGCCGCAAAAGCGCAAAGTTTTAAAGCTTTTCTTAGCGGCTTTGCGTGAGCTTGAAAGAAACGTTTTTCAAAAGTGTCGTGTGGCTAGAAAAACTCAAAATCAGTCAGAATTAGATAAATGCAATTATACAACACAAAAAAGGCAATTGCACCAAAAATATATTCCGATGATAAAATTACTCTATGAAAACAACTCAACAAATTTCAATTATCGGTGGCGGCTTAGCAGGTAGCGAGTCAGCATGGCAAGCCGCTGAAAACAATCTCCATGTAAAACTTTATGAAATGCGTCCCCAAAAAGAAACGGGCGCACATCAAAGCGATGCTTTAGCCGAATTGGTCTGCTCAAACTCGCTTGGCTCAAATTTGCCCGACCGCGCATCCGGGTTGCTCAAAAACGAACTTCGCCGCATGGGCTCGATGCTTCTCAAAACCGCCGAAAAAACCTCCCTCCCCGCGGGAGGAGCCTTAGCCGTTGATAGAGAAATTTTTGCCAAAAAAATCACCGAAAAGATTGAAAACCACCCCAATATCGAAATTATCCGCGCGGAAGTCACAGAGATTCCCGCAGAGCCGACTATTATCGCCTCAGGACCACTCACGTCCGACAAACTCTCCAATGCCATTGCCACACTCGCGGGAGAAGAACATCTTTATTTCTTTGACGCACTCGCCCCCATCGTCCACCACGAGAGCATAAATATGGACATTGCATTTCGCGCCTCGCGCTATGATCGCGGCAAAGAAAATGAAGGCGACTATATCAACTGCCCCTTCAACAAAGCAGAATACGATAATTTTTTGCAGGCACTTCTCACCGCAGAGCGCATCAAACTCCACAGCTTCGAACTGCAAATAAAAGAGGGTGTTAAAGCCGGTGCGCATCATTATTTTGAAGGCTGTCTCCCCGCCGAAATCATCGCTGAACGCGGGGCAAAATCGCTCGCGTTTGGCCCCCTCCGCCCGGTTGGGTTAGAAGACCCCCGTACAGGTCGCCGTCCCTATGCTGTCCTTCAACTTCGCCAAGATAATTTGGCGGGCAATTTATATAACCTAGTCGGCTTTCAAACCAATCTCACATTTTCTGAACAAAAACGTGTTTTTCGTATGATTCCGGGGCTTGAAAATGTCCAATTTGCGCGTTACGGGCAAATGCACCGCAACACCTTTATCAACTCTCCGCGCCTTTTACACCCCACACTTCAATTTCATAATCGCAACAACCTACTCTTTGCAGGTCAAATTACAGGCGTTGAGGGCTATATCGGCAATATCGCCACAGGGCTATTGGCAGGTCAAAATATTGTTCGTATACTCAACCAACAGCCCCCACACCAACTTCCTCCAACAACCATGCTTGGCGCACTCTGCCACTATATTACCCATGCCGAAGAGAAAAGATTTCAACCCATGAAGGCAAATTTTGGCATTATTCCACCCCTGCCTCCCGCCAAAAAGAAAATTGGAAAAAGAGAACGTGCGGCACTACGCGCAGAAAGAGCCTTACGCGATTTAGAAACTTATCTTGACACACATCAATGAAGAAAAATCACCTCATCATCCTACTGCCTTCCATCATTCTGCTCATCATAGGCACCTACCTCATCGGGACAGGCTTTTCGCCTCACGCGCGCCCCGAACTTGCTCCCGTTAAATTTGACGGAGAGCGCGCTTATACAGACGTGCGCCACCAAACCGAGCTAGGTGCGCGCATCCCGGATTCTGTCGCACACGCTCAAGCCCGCGCATGGATACAGGAGGAGCTTGAAGCCTCCGGTTGGCATGTTGAAATACAAGTCTTCGATGCTCTTGGGCATCGCGGTTATTACCTGATTGCCTCGCGCAACAACTCTCCGCCCAATATTATTCTTGGCGCACATTATGACAACCGCATCTATGCTGACAACGATCCCGATGTTGATAAGCGCACTCAAGCTGTTCTTGGTGCAAACGACGGTGCCTCAGGAGTAGCAATCCTGCTTGAGTTAGCAAGAACGCTTCCTACGGATATCCAAGCCGATTCTTCCCCCTCCTTATGGCTCGTCTTTTTTGATTTGGAAGACAATGGCAGAATTCCCACTTGGGATTGGATTCTCGGCTCACGCGCTTTTGTTGAAGAATATAAAAACATTAATCCGGATGCAGTTGTAATTCTTGATATGATTGGTGACGCTGACTTAAATATCTATTTTGAAAAAAACTCAAATGTTGAGCTTCGCACCGAAATTTGGGCGCAAGCCAAGACACTGGGCTACAAAGAGATTTTTATCGCTGATGAAAAATTCAGCATGTTGGACGACCACACACCTTTTCTTGAAGCCGGGATGCCAGCCGTTGATATAATAGATTTTGACTACCCTTATTGGCATACAACAAAAGATACTGCCGATAAGGTTTCTGTGGCAAGTTTACAAGCCGTTGGCGATATAATGTTGGCGTGGATAAAAAGCAAATAACGAAATTTGCAAGCCCTTTATCATGGTCAAAAAGAGAACTTTCGCTTAAACTATAATTATGAATACCCAAACCCTCCTTGAAAAAATCAGACAGCCTTGGATAAATCGTGTTTCTCACGACATGGCGCGCGGAGCGGGGGTTCGAGAAAATTTCGAAAAGGAACTTGCTCGTTTTTTCAGTCTTCTTGAACAGGCAATTTTAACAGGTGATCCTTCGTGGGTAGATCCAATTATTTTTGATTGGGCAGACGCACCCACAGAAAGCGATCTTGCTAAAGGGCAACAAAATCTTTCCACTTTAATTAGCAGAGTAAACGCATTTACTTTTGAGGTTGCTAAGGAAAATCTTTCGCCAGAAGATGCGCTTGAATTGCTTTCAGCAACATCCGCCATTTTTTCTTACGCGCTTTCAAAATCGGCTCATTACGAATCTGATAAACGCGTTACCTATATAGAAAATGAGTTAAGCAATATCCAACGAAAATTGGAGAAACTTGATCGTAGCAAATCAAATTTCATTTCTGTCGCCGCGCACGAACTAAAAACCCCTCTAACGTTAATTGAAGGCTACGCCACAATGATTGGCGAAATGCTTGACAAAGAAAATGCAGAAGCTCTCTTGGCGGGCATTCAAGGTGGCGTGAAACGTCTACAAGAGATTGTGGACGATATGGTTGATGTTTCACTAATTGACAATAGCCTACTTTCACTTAATTTTCAGCCCTTATGGCTCAAGCAATCCCTTAATCTTCTCGGACAAGAGCTTCAACCTACTTGTGATGCTCGTCAATTAACACTTGAGATTCACTCTTTTGAAGGGGATAACCAATTGATATTTGCTGACCCAGAACGGCTTTACCAAGCCTTGCGCAATGTGCTCGCGAACGCCATCAAATACACGCCTGATGGCGGTAAGATTATAGTGAACGGGCGCAAGTTACCAGGCTTTATTGAAATAACAATCAAAGATACGGGCATTGGCATCTCTCTGGAAGACCAACTAACCATTTTCGACAAGTTTAATCAACTTGGGCAAGCCGCCCTGCACTCCAGTAGTAAGACCAACTTTAAGGGAGGTGGTCCGGGGCTAGGTCTCTCCATTACGCGCGGCATCATCGAGGCACACGGGGGGACAATTTGGGTCAATTCAGAAGGTTGTGATGAAAAGACATGTCCAGGGACATCTTTTCACGTTTTATTGCCAGACCGTACCGAAGCAACAGACCCAAAAGTGACAAAACTCTTTGCCTCGAAAATCGAATCGTCTCAACCAGAGACT
>CAZERH010000102.1:0-6821 GCA_964515535.1 uncultured Anaerolineaceae bacterium | reverse complement strand
TGGGAGCGCACGGGCGTAAACGCACCGTGCTACGCGTAAGCGTTACGAAGTCCGTTGGACTAAATGAGGAGGGTGCATCGCACCAAAACGATGAGAATCTGTCCTTCGACAAGCAAAATGCCCATCTTTTAGCATTTTCTTGTCGAAGTTGGTGCGATGCACATTTGTTTGATTGTGAACAGAAAGATTATACAGGTTTTTGGGGTTTTGGGGTTGGGTTTGTGGGAGGGTGTTGTTGTAGGGGCGTAGCATGCTACGCCCCTACAACAACACCTAATCATCGCTCTCTGCCCCGAAAAAAAATTAGAAATCCGTGTGAATCAGTGCAATCGGCGGCTGTTTTGTATCAAAGACAACCAAAATACCTTATCCAAAACTCAGGTTAATAGCGGCTTTATCAACGACCACGGTCAAGTTTTTGAATTGTCGGAGAATGGTCGCCGGTAGGTAAGTTGTGCTTGGCTTTTGGAATGTAGCCTCAAAGATTTGGGCTTTTTCTCTTCCACTAACCAGTAGCAAGGTGTGACGCGCAGAGGAGAGGGTTTTTAGTCCAAGCGTGATTCCTTGTGGGGGTACCTCTTCTTCTTTCCCCCAATACTGAGCAGAACTTTTGATTGATGCTGTTGATAAGGTAATAACCCGCGTGATTGATTCGAAATCAGACCCCGGTTCGTTAAAGCCTAGGTGACCATTGGGACCAAGACCTAAGACAAGCAGGTCAATGCCGCCGAAGTTTTTAATCACATCCTCAACACGAGCACATTCTTGTTCAGGTTCAGCAGATGCGGTGTTAAAACGGACGATGTTTTTCGCAGGAATATCTACCTGACTAATGAATTCGGCATCCAGCCAGTTATAAAGATTGCGATAGTCGCTCAGGGGGATATTAAAATAATCATCAAGCTCTATCAAATAACAGTTTTTGAAGCTGATTTCCTTGCGATGAAAAGCAGAAACAAGTTCAGCGAACATCCCCAGAGGCGTATTTCCGGTGGGAAATACCAGTACGCTGGTCGGTTTTTGTTGGATATATTCAATCACCAATTTGGCAGATTGTGCGCTGAGGGCTTCGTAATCATCCGCAATAATCTGTTTCATTATTTTTTACCTATAGGACTTTTGCTCAAGTTGGTGTGCGGCGCACCAATTTCGACAAAAAGATGCTGATCGACAAGCATTATATCTGTCGAAGAGCAGATTTCTATCGTTTTGGTGCGATGCACGCTCTTTTCGCGCTCGAAAGCAAAAGTTTTAACCCAAAAAGAGGAGAGTACTCTCCTCTTTTTGGGTTTGCTCTTGTCTATGCTTTAGACGGTTGTCCCAAAGGATATGGTTTCATGAAGAAGAAAGCCAGAATGCAGGCAATTGCCGCTATAGGACCGATTGCGATGACACCATACTGCCAATTTAGTAACAACGCCAGAATAGAGCCTGCCAAGCTCCCAACGAACTGATTGATTAGACCTTGTACGGCGAAAAACATACCGGCACGATCCTTGCCCGTTTCTTTGGCATCCATGGCGGCAATTTGAGCGGGGAAAGCGTAGGGAATCGTGAAGAAAACGCCGATTGAGAAACTAGCGATACCGCCTAAAATAACGCCGAGTAAGTAGGGAGAGATGGGCATATTTAAACGAGTCCAGGTCAAGGGGAAGGCTAACATGACTGCCGCGAAAACCAGCAATGACAATCGGAATGCCCACTTGGCTCCTTTTTTCTTAGCCAGCACATTGAATATGAGGAGCATAATCGGTACAGGAGCAAATGCCGCGGCATTCATCGTCCCAAGTTGTGACTGGCTCAATCCCATCATATCTAATGCCATGAACGCGATCCCGCCGAGGAAGAATTGCAAACCGAAGAAGAAAGTCGCCAACGATAAGATATAAATGCGAAATGTTTTATTGGCAAGCGTCATTTTTACGCTCTCCCAGAGCGGTACATCTTGCTCTACGGGTTGTTCTGTACTTGATTTTTCCTGATCAGACTGGTTAGTGGGATTTTCTTTGATAACTAGGATGGGACCGATGAAGGAGAGAATCGCGGGGAGAAGTAGCCAGACTGTACCGCGAATGCCAAATTTATCAAACATAATCGGGGCAACAACAAAAGTGAGAACATATCCGGCAGTGTTAAAAAATGTTTGCCAACTAGCCACCCGTACTCTTGAGTTTTCATCAGCCACAATCTCTGACAGAGAAGCCAGATAAGGAACAATAATGAGGGTGTAGGAAAAGAAAAACAGAGAACTGACGATTGATATATATGCCACATTTCCCCAGTGACCATTCTCCCCCAAAGCTTTTCCCGTCACCGGCGGATACCAGAGCATGATGAAAGTGACTGCCGTTGGAAGCAAACCTAAAATCATTAGGGGACGACGGCGACCCCATTTGCTTTTCATGTTGTCTGTCCATGAAGCAATCGGCAAGTCGATAACACCATCCAAAACGCGAGCAATAAACATGCCTGCGGCGTAGCCCAGAGCGGGGGCAAAAACAACCGCGCCTGTCTCAACCAACGATTTGGCCGGGCGATAGTAAAACAACAGGTAGGTCAATACGATTTGGTATAAGAAACCAGGACCAAAGCCACCAATTGCATAAATCGGTTCTTGCCATTTCTTTAGCTGTTTCATTCTGTGTCTCCTTAAAGCGGTCTTTTGGAAGGGATTAAGCTGATTCGAAAAAAGATTTGATTGATTTCACTACGGAATGATCGTATACGCGATTCGGTTGACTAACCGCCAGAAATTGGAGCATCATTTCAATCTCGCTACACATTTCGATAATCGCGCCTGAGTTAAGCGGGCGAGGGGTTGGTGCGACAGCACCTTCAAAATTTTGGTAATAGATTTTCTTCAGAACAGCTTGGGGTAGATCAATGCCATGGAAGGGAACCTCAGCAGATCCAAAGAGGAAGCCGCTGTCTGAATTTAAATAGAATTCTTTATCGTTTTCTAGGAAGTTGCGAATCGTGAAAACGCGGGCGTGACTTTCATCCGGCTGGATGCCTTCTTGCGGATCAACAAGAAGGGCTTTGGCACCAATATCCGTGCCAAAAATAATACGGTCTTGATATTTCAGGAAAAAATCGCGAGCTTCGTCAAGATTCTTGGTGAAGTTGTGATACATCTCAATCCCGGGCGTTAGGTCAACATATATATTGGGGAATTGGTCGAAGTAGGAAGCCAATCGCGGTAATTGGGCAGAAAGGAAGAAGAAGTGGGCGAAAATTATTTTTAGATTAGGGTGTCTCGTCAACACATTAATAATTTCGGTATATTGAGCTTCATTATCAATGAAACTGCCATCGCCATAGAACCAACCGCGCTCAAAAGCCCACTTCGGCGCACTATCAGCATCCCAGAATTCTTCAGGATCGTTGACATGAAAAACCACTGGCGTTTGCGTTTCTTCCAGTCTTTTCCAATAGGGGGCAAAAATATCGCTGTCGAAAGGAGGGATGGGGAGGTCTTTACGCATATTTGGCTTGCCGTCAACCATTTTAATCCCATCGCATCCTGTAGCGACTAAACTATCAAGATTCTCGGCAAAGAGTTTGCCAACTTCGGTTGGTGCGCGGAAATAAGCGGATATATCCAGCCCGCCAAAGACAAAGACCCGCTTGGGATGGTTTGCTTTGAGATATAAGGCGTCAGGGACTAGGCTGAGACGTTGCTGGTCGGGAGTACAAACAATGTTGAGACGGTCAATCTTCAGTTCATCGCATATTTTCACCAGACTGTTCATCATGGATGGATGAGCAAAATGGATATGCCCGTCAATTACCGGATAGTCGAGGGTTTCTTCAATTTTCATCTGTTTTTCCTCATATTCTCTACGGTGGTCTAAGACCAAGTATGTTATTTAAGTTGCTTTTCGTCAACCGTTTAGGCTACCTGTATCACCGAATAATCGGTGATTTTGTGAAAGACTTGTACCACCGCGCCCAAAATTGGCGCATTGTTTTTGAGCGTAGATATTTCAAGTTGCGGTTGATTTGGAATAGTGCCCTTGAGACGGTCAAGAATTGGGGGAATTAACATCTTCAGCGATTCTGCCACGCCGCCGCCAAGAATGATTAGCTCAGGGTCGAAAGACACGCTGATATTGGCAATCATGAGGCTCAGGTAATCAACGGTTTCTTCGATGAGCAGGGTTGCCCATTCTTCTCCGTTTTGAGCCGCGTCAAATACAAATAAGGCGTTCACTTTGGATAAATCTAATTTATTTTGGGATGTCTGCAACACTTTCTTGGCTCGGTCGGCGATGCCTTTGCCCGATGCTACATTTTCAAGAGCACCAAAACCGGGATATTGCTTGTTGAGATATTGAATATCCGGAAGGATATAACCGATCTCGCCCGATGAATCGGTATGCCCGCGATATAGTTTTCCGTCCAGAATAATTCCGGCACCGATGCCGGTTCCTATGGCAATCATAATCAGGTTGTTGATGCCAATGCCCGCGCCAAACCAATATTCCCCTAATGCGGCAAGAGCGACATCATTTTCAATAAGGATGGGGATATTTGGAAAGAGAAGGCGCAATTCTTCTAAAAAAGGAAAATCAACCCATCCCAAGCTGGGGGCACGTTTGACCTCGCCTGTTTGGGAGGAGACGATGCCGGGAACGCCAATCCCAATCCCCAAGAGATGAATTTTGTGTTGGTGTGATCGATCTAACAGCGTTTGAATAAAATCTGAGATGCGAGTGAAGTTGCTATCAGGCGCATCCCATTCTTGTGGGAGGTGACGTTCGAACAGAATTTCCCCGCCCAAGTTGACCAACGCGCCGCTGATATGACTACCGCCGATATCTATCCCGATTACCGCATTTTCTTTTATGTTGAGCGAGAGTAATTCGCGTGAGCGTCCTTTGCCGGTCTCTTTTTTGCCGGTGGAAATGACGAGATTTTCTTCAAGTAATTGGTCAATGATACGCTTCACGGTCGGGCGGCTGAGTTTTAACCGTTCGGCGATTTCAGTGCGAGAGACAGTGTGCGCTAGACGAAAATACTCTAATACAGCCGAACGGTTGATGGTGCGCATTTCGGATTGAGTAATGGTTTTTGGGAGAAATGTGTCTGTTTCAATCATAGCGTGTCAGATGTGCAAATACCCATAGTTACTTTCTGTAAGTAATTATACGAGAAATAGTTAGGAATTACAACTTCAAAAACCAATGACTTTTTATATTTTCACAATCCGAAAATGAATTTACAACTAAGATACCAAGCCCGCTTAAACAGATTTCCCATATAAGCAAAGATTTCAATCCCGCTAACGGTTTTTATTTTAAAGCGGCATGTGCTAAAATTGAAGAGTCGATTCCTGAGAACACAAAGGCTTTCCCCATGAGAATTATTGATAAAACACCACTAGTCGAAGAAGATGGATCAATTAGTACCTTCAATCGAATTAAAGGGACGCTCCAATATGGTTTTTCTTGGTATCCCGATTTGCAAGCCCAAGAAAAAGCAATTGCTATCTTTGAAAAACATTTGGGTAAAAAATTCACACTAATTCGCAATCTCACGCTGGGAAAATCAAAAATTACCCTCCCCCTTATCTTGATTGGAACTTCCGGACTTCAAGTCATTTATGTGACTCATCTACAAGGCACTTATCGCGCCAAAAACGATGCTTGGGGCACAATCTCCGGTGGAAACTTCAAAGAAGCCAGCATAAATTTGCTGAAACGGACGGCCAAACTTGGCAAAGTCGTAAGTGTTTACCTTGAACGAAATGATTTGAAATTACCCAATGGCGTTGAACCAATTCTCTTATCCACAAATCCTGCTTTACATATTTCCTCTGTACGCCCCATTATAAGAATTGTCATGAGTGATGCTGTTGATCGCTTTGTTGCTAGATTGACGCAAGAACCACCCGTCATGAGCGTAGAGGTTGTCCACGAGATTGCTGAAGCATTAACCAATCCGCGCCCTCCGAAAGCACCACCCCAACCGGAAAAAGAAAAAGCCGCACGCACCCATCCCAAGCCCTCCGCGCAAGATATGGATGAAATTGATTTTGCCTTCGAAGAGAATGCACCTGCCAGTTCCCCGCCTCGCCCAAAACCACCCAAAGCCACGCGTCCCCCTATAAAAAAAACACCTGAAACTTATTTGGGCATGACCGGAAAACAACTTGCCATAATCGGCGTGTTAGGGTTGGTTTTAATTTGCCTTTTGGTTTCCCTTATTCTCTACGCTGTGTTTTTTCTCTGAAAACGATAATGTCCTCCCCATTCCTATCTATCATCATTCCCGCCTATAATGAGGCAACCCGCCTGCCCCAAACACTGAGGCAGGTTTTTGACTTTTTAAGAAACGAAAACTATTCTGCCGAAGTCATCGTGGTCGAAAATGGGAGTAGCGATAATACTTATGAATTAGCAAAAAAGCTGAAATCAAAATATACCAATTTGCGCGTATTCCACAACGACACAGCCGGAAAAGGAAAAGCCGTAAAGCGCGGCATGATTGAAGCCAAGGGGCAATACCGCATTTTTTGCGATGCTGATCTCTCCATGCCCATAACAGAAATCCCTCGCTTCATTCCACCACAACTAGATAGCGATATTGTCATCGCCTCACGCGAGATCGAGGGCGCAATTCGCTATAACGAACCGGAATTCAGGCATTTTACAGGAAGAATTTTCAATTTTCTTATCCGCCTTTTAGCACTCCCCAAACTCCACGACACCCAATGCGGCTTCAAAGGCTTCCGTGCCGAAATCGCCGAAGACCTTTTTCGGCACCAAAGTATAGATGGCTGGGCTTTCGATGTAGAAATTCTTTATATCGCCAAACTG
>CAZERH010000101.1:0-6977 GCA_964515535.1 uncultured Anaerolineaceae bacterium | reverse complement strand
CATTTTTTTCGTAGGAGCTTTTATGCCAAAATATATCGCCTCCATAGATCAAGGCACGACCAGCACTCGTTTTATGATTTTCGACCACGCGGGCAAAGTTGTCGCGGTTGATCAAAAAGAGCATAAGCAAATTTTCCCCAAACCCGGCTGGGTAGAACATGATCCGCTTGAGATTTGGGTGCGGGTTCATGACGTAATGGCAGGTGCACTCAAAAAGGGCGATATTGATGCGAGCGATATTGCCACGATTGGAATCACAAATCAACGCGAAACCACAGTCGTTTGGGATAAGCGAAGCGGTGAACCGCTTGGCAACGCGATTGTTTGGCAGGATACGCGCACAGATGCGATTTGTCAGGAATTGGCAAAAAACGGTGGGCAAGATCGTTTTCGCGCCAAAACGGGATTGCCTTTAGCCACTTATTTCTCAGGTCCCAAAATAAAATGGATTTTAGATAGTATCGATGGCGCGCACGAATCTGCCGAACGTGGCGACCTCCTTTTTGGAAATATGGATACTTGGCTAATCTGGAACTTAACGGGGAAGCATATTACCGATGTCACCAATGCCTCCCGTACTTTGCTCATGAATTTGGAAACCCTCGATTGGGACGATGAATTATTGGCGTTAATGGACATCCCGCGCGCAATGATGCCTGAAATCCGCTCATCCTCAGAAATTTATGGACATGTGGAGATGGGACCTATCGCGCTGGGTGGCGTATTTGAAGGAATGCCCATCGCGGGCGATCTCGGCGACCAGCAAGCCGCCCTCTTCGGGCAGACTTGTTTCACGCTCGGCGAAGCAAAAAACACCTACGGAACAGGTTGTTTTATGCTGATGAACACCGGTGAAAAGCCGGTCGCATCCGAATCGGGGTTGCTGACCACGTTGGGATATAAAATCGGCGACCAACCTGCTGTTTATGCCCTCGAAGGCTCGATTGCGATTGCGGGCGCGCTTGTCCAATGGTTGCGTGATAATTTGGGATTAATCGAAACCTCCGCCGATGTCGAAGTTTTGGCGAAAACGGTCGAAGATAACGGCGGGATGTATTTTGTCCCCGCCTTTAGCGGACTTTATGCCCCCTACTGGCGAAGCGATGCGCGCGGTGTGATGGTCGGGATGACGCGCTATATCAACAAAGGGCATATCGCCCGCGCTACCCTCGAAGCGACCGCCTACCAAACTCGCGAAGTGCTGGATGCGATGGAAAAAGACTCCGGCGTAACCCTCACCACCCTCAAAGTGGACGGTGGAATGGTCTTTGATGAGCTTTTGATGCAATTCCAAGCCGATATGCTCGATGTCCCCGTCATCCGCCCAAAGGTCGCCGAGACCACCGCCCTAGGTGCGGCTTACGCGGCGGGACTCGCGGTCGGCTTTTGGGAGAACCAAGATGAATTACGCGTCAATTGGCATCGCGACGTAGCTTGGCAACCACACATGGACGCGGAAAAACGCGAGAAGCTCTATGCAGGTTGGAAGAAAGCGGTGAAGCGAACTTTTGATTGGGTGGAGTAGGGGTAAGTTTGCAAGTGGCAAGAGGCAAGTTGCAGGTTTGAAAGTTTGAAGGTTAAAATGTTGGACACTGTTTTTACCGTATAATACTCAAAACGTAGTGTCGGTTGATTTCTTTTACCCATTACTTAGTTAGGCAAAAAACAGAACACTATCAACTTAAATTTCACAAAAGGACGGGCAAATCTTATGGCAGCTGAATTTGTTGACGCACTAAAAGGGTACGAATACTTTCTTAAAGTTCGAGGTAAAGCATCTATTGAAATTGTTAATGATTTTCTACTCCATAATGGTCGAACCCCTATAAGTTCAAGAACTTATAGTCATTATATAAAACTTCTTCGAAATGGTTTTCGTAGTTATATACCAATCAATAAATTTGATGTATTTCAATCTCTTGGTCGTTTACAAATGGCGGCTGACAGAAGGCGGTATCGCCGTGAAACTTCTTCTCTTAAGATTCAGGTGTCTAAAAATGGAAAAACTTGGATTGATGGTAGGTTACTTGATAAATCAATTGTAGGGTTTGGAATTGAGATAAATGATAAGTTCCCTTCAACGCCCGGCAATCAACTATGGGTGCGTATCCAGGCATACAAAGACATTCCAACAACGTTAGTTTGGAGAAACCATTCTGAAGCATCAACAAGGATTGGGCTACGTGCCTATGAGTTTATTGCGAAGTATCAATATTCAGATGATGAAGCTGATTTACAACGTTTAAGGGGGCTACTAAAAATATCCCGTTTTATTGATGGTGATATAGATTGGAATGAGATATATCGAATTCTCGAAAAAACAGACGAACTAATAGGTGCGTTAAGTTCATTGATGTATACATTGGATGAACTTATCAAAAGTGATGTTAAATTAGCCAATCCGATTCTCTCTTCGATAAAATTTGGTTCTGCTGGTGATGCTCAAATAAAAATTGATTTTGGCATAGCTGAAATATTAAAATTAATAATCGAAAAAATTCAATTTGGAAGATTGGAAAAACAAAGATATAGAACAGAGAATAGAAAACTTGAATTAGAAGCAGAAAATTTAGAAATCGAAACGATTAGAAATGCGGTAAATCTTAGAAGGGAACTTCAAGAACCTGAATTTGCAGACCAAATAGTTTCAGAGTTACCTGAAATAGTCAAGCGTGTCTTTAAGATAAAAGAACTTCCCGAAGGAATACTTGATGAAGGAAGTCCAGAAAGGGCAATACTAAATGGTCGAGTAATCCCAGCTGCAACTGAATTGGTAGCGGGAGATGATACAGATTTTGATATTAAAGTATCAGTAGATGAAATTAATAAGTAAATCTTAAAATTCTTTTTAAGCCAAGTATAGAGAAATTTTGTATGCCCCAAAAATTTATAAGAAAAACAAAAACATCCTCCTTTGGAGTAAGCAATAGACAAGCCCATGATTCTTCGGCATTTTATAGCCGCAGTTTATATGCGGGAATTTTTGTTCAAAACTCGTCAAATGCGGAATTTTCAGCAGAGATTCCCGAAATCGGGACATGGACAGATAAAATCTATCACCAATCCGCCGAGCAGATGAGCGAAATTCCCGATAACGGAGTCGGGCTGGCGTTCACCTCCCCGCCTTATAATGTCGGCAAAGATTACGAAGATGATTTAAGCCTCGCCGAATACCTCACCCTCATCGAAAATGTCGGCAAAGAAGTCTATCGCGTCCTCCGTCCGGGCGGGCGTTACGTCATCAACATCGCCAATTTGGGACGCAAGCCTTATATTCCCCTCCACAGCCTGTTTTACGAGATTCACCTCCGTCTTGGCTTCCTGACGATGGGCGAAATCATCTGGCAGAAAGCAAAAGGTGCGAACGGTAGTTGCGCTTGGGGCAGTTGGATGAGCGCAAAAGCTCCCCGTCTGCGCGACGTGCATGAATATCTGCTCGTTTTTGCCAAAGGCGACTTTTCCCGTCCCGACAAAGGCAAATCGGATATATCCCGCGAAGAATTTATGGACGCGACTCTTTCGATTTGGAATATCCCGCCCGAATCGGCGAAAAAAATCGGGCATCCCGCGCCTTTTCCCCTCGAACTCGCCGAACGTGTCATCAAACTCTATTCCTACCGCGGCGATGTCGTCCTCGATCCTTTTTGCGGCTCCGGTACAACCTGTCTCTCTGCCGCGCAAAACGGACGGCATTATCTAGGTTTCGATATTTCCGCTGAATACTGCAAATTGGCAGAAAAAAGGATTTCAACCCCGTAGGGGCGACCGGCCGGTCGCCCCTACACCAGTCACCCCTACCCAAGAATAAAATTATGTTAATACACTCCGCTTCCCAACTCCTCACCATCGCCGGTGGTCCGCAACGCGGGCGCAAACTCGGCGATCTTGGCATTATTAAAGATGGTGCTCTTCTCATTCGTGATGAAAAAATTATTGCAGTCGGCACAACCGCCGAACTGCGCGCCAAATATCCCGACGAACCCACGCTCGATACTTCGGATAGCGTTCTCATGCCGGGATTTGTTGATCCGCACACGCACCTGATTTGGGGTGGCGACCGCGCCAAAGAATTTGAGATGCGATTGGAGGGCGCGCATTATCTGGATATCCTAAAAGCGGGTGGAGGGATTCTTTCAACTTTGCACGAGACCCGAAAAGCATCTATGGAATCGCTCTTGACCCAAACCCGCTCCCGTTTAATGCGCGTTTTCTCGACAGGAACAACCACCGTTGAAGTCAAAACCGGCTACGGGCTTCAAACCGCCACCGAGTTGCGTATGCTCAAAGCCCTCCTGACCCTCGACCGCGAAGGTCCCCTCGATCTCGCCATCACCTTTTTGGGTGCGCACGCCATTCCCCCCGAATATAAAGACAACCCGCAAGGTTACACCGACCATATCACCCAAACCATGCTCCCCATCGTTAGCGATTGGTGGGAAACGCACGCCCCGCGCCGAAAATCCAAACCCTTCGTGGACGTTTTCTGCGAAACCGGCGCATTCGATTTGGCGCAATCGCGTCAGATTTTAGAAAAAGCCAAAAAACTGGGCTTCCCGCTCAAAATCCACGCGGACGAGTTCGACAATCTCGGCAGTGCGAGTCTCGCTGTGGAGTTGGGCGCGGTCTCCGCCGATCATCTTGTGGTCACATCTGACGAAGATATAAAAAATCTCGCCAACTCGGAGACTGTCGCGGTCTCATTGCCCTGTACCCCCTTCGGGCTGGCGGAATGTGATTACACCCCCGCGCAAAAAATGCTCGATGCGGGCGCAATCCTCGCCCTAGCCACCGATTGCAACCCCGGCACCGCGTGGAACGAATCGATGCAATTTGTCCTCGCCCTCGCCTGCCGCTCAATGAAATTGACTCCCGCACAAGCCATTGCCGCCTCCACCATCAACTCTGCCTACGCCATTCGGCGCGATGACCGAATCGGCTCGCTCGAAGTGGGCAAAGATGCCGATATGCTCATTCTCTCCGTTCCCGATTATCGGCAATTGGGCTATAGATTCGGGACGAATTTGGTTAAAAAAGTAATCAAACATGGACGCGTCTACTCGGTGGATGTGGGTTATAGGCAAACGGCTTAATAACCTCACCCTGACCCTCGCCTTGCTCAGGTCGTCCCGCCCCTGTAAGGGCGGGATTTTTGCAGACAGAGATAAATGAGATGAACGCAGATTTTTTTATTCTCTATCAACAACATCCTCGTTTATCTATGTTTATCTCTGGTGAATTCTAAAAGAAAAAGGAAATCTTATGAGTATAAAAATAGCATTTATTGGTTCAGGGGCAATGGCAGGCGCGATGATAGTCGGTTTGCTGCGTGAAAAATTAGCCTCCCCAGAAAATCTTTTCGCCAGTGACCCGCGCGAAGATCGCGGTGAGGAACTGCGTGAAAAATACGGGGTAAAACCTTTTACCGATAATATCGCCGCTGTCAAAGATGTGGACGTGGTTGTTCTCTCCGTCAAGCCGCAAAGATTGAGTGGTGTTCTGGCGGAGCTAAAGGGGAAAATTCCGGCGGACGCGTTGGTACTTTCTATCATCGCTGGTGCGACGATCGAGAAAATAGGCACAGGCTTGAGACACGCGAAGATTGTTCGCACCATGCCGAATACCCCCGCAAGAATCGGGGAGGGGATCACGGTTTGGGTCGCGTCCGATACGGTTTCCACATCCCAAAAAGAACAGGCGCGGCAAATCCTATCCGCATTGGGAGAAGAAGTTTTTGTCGAAGACGAATACTATCTCGATATGGCGACCGCACTCTCCGGCTCGGGTCCCGCATATGTGTATATGTTCATGGAAGCGATGATTGACGCGGGCGTTCACATGGGATTTCCACGCAGAATTTCGGAAAAATTAGTCACACAGACGATGCGCGGCTCGGTCAATTTTTATGAACATAATGACGTGCATGTTGCCGCGCTCCGAAACCAAGTTACCTCTTCGGGCGGGACTTCGGCGGAGGCTTTGTATTATCTCGAAAAAGCAGGGATTCGGACGGCAATTTCACGCGCGATTTGGGCGGCGTATCAACGCTCGCTTGAATTGGGACGCGAGAAAAAAGAGCATGTGCCGGGGGAGTGAAAATTTCGCCAATTTACTAGACTCTTCGGGAATAAAGTTTTTAACTGCAAATTCTCGCAAAAAAATAATGTAGATTGGTAAAGATTAGCGGTCGTAAAACCAAAGAATTCCAAGCAATTTTTATTCATAATAGAGTCTACTGAGAACTCTTATTTGTGGCACAAAAAAATGACAAAAATAAAGTTTTTTCATCCGGTTGAAGTCCGTTACGGGGATCTAGACCCGCAGGGGCATTTAAATAATGCCAAATATCTTACCTATTTCGAGCAGGCACGCGTTGCGTATCTGGTCAATTTGAAATTGTTTGAGAAAAGTTTGTCTTTTCTTGAAATCGGGATGATAATTGCGGATGTGCATCTCGTTTTTTATAAGCCCGTTTTGTGGGAGACTCCGGTTATGGTTGGCGCGGCAATCACGAAGATTGGGAATAAATCCTTCGTCTTTTCGCAGAAGATTGTCCACGCCGAAACAGGGGATGTCTTTGCGGAAGGCGAGATAATTATGGTCGCGTTTGATTATCATCGCGAAAAAACAATAAGTTTGCCCGCTGAATGGCGGGAAAAGATAAAAGTATTTGAAGGGAAAAACCTTTGAACGTTTAATAGACTCTATCGGGCTGGTTGACTGACAAAACTTAAAAATCCCACCATAGAGCACACTGAGAGCACAGAGAATCTCTAAAAACATGAGAAAAAACGCTGTGGTCTCTATGAACTTCGCGTAGCACCCCACATGTATTTGTGGGGCTGTGGTAAAAAATGCCCTAAAATTAGATTTGTCAGTCAATCGGCTCTATCGGGAATAAGATTCTCAACCACTAATCTTCGCAAATCTTCGCGAAAAATAAAAGGAGTTATGATGCTACCCAAAATTAACACGCAAGA
>CAZERH010000100.1:0-7035 GCA_964515535.1 uncultured Anaerolineaceae bacterium | reverse complement strand
CCTGCTTGTAGGCATCTTCGAGGGCGGCGCGGCTCAAAGCCCAATCATTTTCTTCGTCAGGAAAGTAGTTAACCTGCTCACCGCCAAACATCCGAATCGAGGCTGAGTATAACGGATACTGGGGAATGGGTATCATCACGCCATCTGTTTTTTGTGCAATGAGCAAGTCAAGGACGCGTTTGGCTCCATCGCTCGCACCATCTGTAAGGAAGATTTGCTCCGGATTTGCCCTCAAATCGCTCTTCAACGCGAATCCATCCCGCCTGTTGATGAAATCTGCAATTGCTTTACGCACAAAAAAATAGCCTTTGCTTTCGGTATACGCCCCCACTCCTTTCCCCGTTTCTGCAAGAATTTTTTCGCTAAGGGTGAGAATTTCTTCAGAAACAAAATCTTCATATCGTAGACTGCTGGCAGGCGACTCTTCAAAAATTTCTTTTAGCTCTCTCTCCCGCTCAATTTTCGCAGGCTCTTCAATGAGGCTGATAACCTGTCGATGATAAGTGAGCGGGGGTTGCCCCAAAGCTTGCGGGTTGCCGATATTGCAAAAGATGATATTTTTCCCAGCTCGCTTAAGTTTTGCCGCCCGCTGGGGGATGGGACCTCGCACGGCATATTCCATCTCAAGGATATTTTGATTGACACAGATAGTGGTGGACATAGAAATTGATTCCTTTTTAAGCAGATATGAAACCGCGCCGCACGTGATTTAGCCTCGTGGGAGGGAGCACCCCATCGTTACTTTCGTGGGGTGGGCTTGCTTTCCGCTACCAAACACCTCTCTTCCCCCCATTTTTTTGCCTTAAATTTCTTCTTTCTCGGGCTGTGTAATGGGTACTTGCAAACGGAAGGTGCTTCCTTCGCCTTCTTTACTCTCAACCCAAACGCGACCGCCATGTTTCTCGGCAATGGAGCGGACAATAGCTAGTCCAAGCCCTGTACCCTGTTGGACGCGGGCTTCACGCTGGGAGCTACGGAAGAATTTTTCAAAAAGATGTTCTTTGGCTTCTTCGCTAATCCCGATGCCGCTATCTTTGATTTCAAAGATAATATCTTGAGCAGACATATAAGCACGAACATTCACTTGCCCGTTTTCAGGGGTATATTTAAGTGCGTTTTCAATCAGATTATAGATAGCTTGTTGAAGTAAATCTTTATCGGCTTCGATTAGCATGGGAAGATTGGGCGCAGTGTCTAACGAAAGCTCTATATTTTTCTTGCTGGCATGTAGCTGTAGCGAACTGATGACATGATCTAAAATATCTAACACGGGGATTTTTTCAACTTCTAAGCCAACGCCAAGTTCAATGCGTCCAAGGTCGAGGAGGTTATTCACTAAACGAGACATATTCTCTACACCGGTAATAATTTTACGGACATAGCTTTGTTGCTGGGTATTGAGATCTCCTGCCATCTCCATCATTGTTGCGTAACCGCGCATCAGCGTTAGGGGAGAGCGGAGGTCATGACTAACGGTGGAAACAAATTCTGATTTTAAGGTGTCTAACTCTTTGAAATGTGTCACGTCTCGCAAGATACAAACACGTCCGATTGGTCGTTCTTCGGCAGTCACGGAAGATGCTGTGGCAAGGAAGGTTTTTCCGTTGGCAAGGTCTATTTCTACCGGCTCTTTGGCAGGAGATGAGATTTTTAATAGGTCTACGAGTTCGGTATGGAGGAGAATATCTTCGATGGGCATCAAATTGCTGTTTTTCCCTTTTACGCTCAGCACTTCCCATGCGGCGGGATTTGCCAAAAGGAGGCGATCTTTATGGTCAGTCACCAAGATGGGGTCCGAGGTCGAATCGAGAATGGAGGCAAGCTGTTGCCTGCCAACTTCAACGCTCAAGAAAAGATGTGCGTTCGCGGCGGCGAGGGAAGTTTGCCCTCCTAATGTGGTGATAAATCGAATGTCGGCTTCGGTAAAGAGTTTGGGTTTATCGTAAGCCACCCACAAAATCCCATAACTGCGTTTTTCGTTACGCAATACAAGCGCAAAGAGTGCGGCGGGGTTAGGACGAGTTTCACTTAGTTGTAACCCGCCTCTTGAACGGGATAAGTTTGGCAGAATAAGTTGCTCTTGGTTTCGAAGTGCTTCAAAAATGTCCATATCAAGATGGGCATATTCTCCCCTTGTATTTTCAATGGCAAAACGTGTCGGCATCTCATCCATCGAATCCGGAATGATTTCGGGAGAGAGGACAACTTGCACAGTGTCTGCACCTGTAGATTTGATAGCCTCAAGCACAGGTTGAAAAATATCTTTCATTTCAAGACTGGAAGCGATGCTACGACTAACGACCAGTAGACGATTTAGCTCCTCAAGACGATCTTTTAAACTAACACGCATTTGTTCAAAAGCACGCCCCAACTGCCCTACTTCATCTGTCCCCGAAACTTCAAGTGTGTGGTCAAGTTTGCCTTGCGCTATGCGTCCGGCTTCGCTGGCAAGGTTTTCGAGAGAGCGAGAGATAATTTGCAAACCAAAACGCAATGAAACAAGGGCTACAAGTGTTAAAACAAGAATCAATATAGAAAGAGGTGTAGCAATTTGCAACGCGAGCTGTTGCACCTGACTCGCCGGAACTTTTAACACTATTGCCCAAGAACGCCCTAAAACGGGTTGATAAAAAACTAGCTCACGAATACCCGTAGAAGAAGTTCCCTCGTAAAATTGTGTTTCTCTACTATGCTCTCCTTCATAGAAATTCATAATCAAATTATTGTTGGAGTGATAGAGAATGTAATTATTTTCGTCAACCAAAAGCCCTTCCCCCTCAATGGAAGCCATGCTGTCGAGGCTATTAAGTATTGGTTGCATAATCGGATTCGTCTTTAAGTCCGTTCGTCCAATCAGAACACGGGGGAAGCTAGAATCTTCACTAGGAATAGTAAAGAGAAATGAGATGCGAGCAGAATCGCCGGGAGTGAGCGGTGGGATGGTGTAAATTTGCGTGGGGATACCGCTAGAGGCAAGGGTGATGCCCGTCCTTTCCTCTTCGGAGAGTTGGCGAGCATTTTCTGTGCTGAGAGGGTATTCGCCCAGTATATTTTCAGATGCATCAACAACAAAAAGTTGACTAAAATAAGGCACTAGCTGAATTTTATCGTCTAAAAGATTGGCTAGTTCTTCACTATCGTCAGAAAGTAAAGCGGAATCATTCGCAAGCTGAACGCCCAAATTTTGACCGGTTTCTAAAAAAAAGGGGATACCTTCTGTTGAAATTTGGGCTGTGTTTTCAAGGCGATCCTCAAGCGTTCGTTGAGCGGCTTGCCCCGCAACAAACCAAACGCCAACCAAAAGAGAAAGCAAAAGTGCAACAATAAATGTACCCATCCCAAGTAAAAAACGTGTTTCTATTCGGCGTTCAGACGGAGATGGTTTCAGGGCTTGATTTCGTCTCCACGCCTCGGGAGAGATAATGGCTAAAATTTGTGCGATTAGTCCGGCAATGAATAATTCACCAGCTATGGCAAGCGTTGCCGAACCGGTATTGTTAATTGCAAAATCGAGCCTTGCGGTAATTTCGGAGTGCGTTGCACTAAAAAAAATGCCGATTAGAAAAAGTATGCTAAAGAGAGGCAAAAGCGCAATAGATGCAATAATAGGCTGGCGCAAAGCTTTATAAGAAAAAGTACGATAACGTTGCCGTACCGACATGCTGAAAAGAATTGCTAAAATGCCAAATTGTAATGTTGTATAAATAGTATGTGTATCAAAGGGAGCGCGTAATAACCCCGCAACCACCCCCAAAATAAATGCGGCTAAAGGTCCTAAAGTGCCAGCGGCAACCATCCAGCCGAGCGCGCCAAAAACCATCAATGCCGCGCCGGGAGCCTCAATCGGAATACCGGGCCAAGGTATCTGTGAGGCGGTCTTAATATAAACTCCAATAAACAAATTGCCGAAAATTGTCAGCGAGAGCAAAACGAAAAACAAAAGCCAGGTGCGTCTTTCCCATGAAACGCGATATTCGCTACCGCCCTTATAAAGCCAAAAAGCCACGCCTAAGAGAACAGCAAAAAACACCCAACCAAACAGATTGGGGAAATTAATAAAAGGGAGGGTGGTGAAAAGTGCGCTGATAAATCTAGGCATAATTCTTGGAGGCAATTATAGCCTTAAAATCTTCCTTTTTTAAACGAAAAAAGTTTCGTGTTCTATTTTCTCAAGGGTACGGAGTTATAAAGTTCTATAATTTTCTCGAAAACCTGATTGATATCCAAATTATCAGAATCAATAATCACCGCATCTTCTGCCGGACGGAGAGGGGAAAGATCGCGCGTGCTGTCAACGTGGTCCCGCTCTTTGACTTTGGCGAGAATTTCAGCGTAATTCGCATTCTCACCGCGCGCTATTATTTCATCGTAGCGACGTCGGGCACGTTCTTCGGCGGAGGCATCAAGATAGATTTTCAATTTTGCTTCGGGGATAACCACGGTGCCAATATCGCGCCCCACCATCACCACTTTTCCGCGCAGACCAACCCTGCGCTGTTGCTCGCTCAGTGCGGCGCGCACTCCGGCATACGATGCAACCGCGCTCACATTTGCATCCACTTCGGGTTTACGGCATGCCCAAGTGATGTCTTCGTTTTCGACCATCACGTCGCAAGCGCGACCATCATCTTGCGAGGGAGGCTGAACATCAATGGGGACATCTTTAGCAATTTTGCTGACCGCGCGTTCGTCAGAAATATCAACGCCGCGCTGAAGAGCAGTCCACGTTACGGCGCGATACATCACACCTGTATCAAAAAAAAGATAGTCTAGCGCGTCAGCTACTTTAGAGCCGACTGTCGATTTACCCGAAGCGGCGGGTCCGTCTATTGCGATTGTATTCATAGGTTTGAAGGTTGAAGGCTGACTGGCTGACAAATCTTAAATTTTTACCACAGAGCGCACGGAGAACACAGAGTAAGTTTTTAAAAAGAGCAAAAACGAGAAAAAATAATAAATAAAGAGGCTGTTTTTCTCTCTCTTTTCTCCAAAACTCTGTGAAACTCGGTGTTCTCCGTGGTGAAAGATACGCTAATCTGGTTTTGTCAGTCAATCAGGGTTGAAGGTTAAAAGTGGGGGAAATCCCCGCTCTAGCGGTTTTGCGCGTCAAAAAACAAATCGTTTCGCGCCCATAAGATAATTTTTTCAGAATTTTCGGGCATTTCACGCAGAACAAGCCATTTTGGCAAGCTGTTCATTAACACCCAATCGGGAAATTTTCGCCAAGTGAAATCTTGCCCTCGATAGCTATCGGCGAGACCGACATCTTCGGTGTAGGGGGTGATGAGTAAATCGGGGGCGGTGGATGAATCTAGGGCGGCGACTTCGCTCAAGGTATGGTTGCGAAGTGCCCAGTTTAGGGCAGGGGAATCGATTCCCGTTAGCACGATGTTTAGGCTACGCGCATCCCCGCGGGACCAAGTTGAAATCTGCTCTATCGTATCCACCAGCAAACCGGCTTGAGCCACGCGCGGCGCGCTGTCCCATATCTCTACACCTTTTGGGGTGCGTAATCCTGTTGCGCCCCAAGCCGTGCCAAGCGTATAAATCAGCAATCCCGATGCAACGCCCCACATTCCGCCGAGCGTGGCAACTTCTGCCGACCATCCAAAGGCGATGAGGGCGAGGCTCAAAATGAGTAGCCCGATAGATGCCGCCAAAAGATATTGATGCGTGGATGTGAATTCAGTATTGCCGGGCAAAATACCTGCGCTGGCGAGATTTATCCACGAAAAAACGAGCATGGTGATAGTGAGAGCGAAAACGCCGAGCGTTTCGTTACGGTCGTAAGTTGGTTTGTGAAAATAACGGGGGAGTTCTGTTGCGCTCAAAATCCAGAGCGGAATACCTGCCCAAATCAAATTGCTCACTTGGCGGGCAGGGTAAATGAGGCCGAGGATAATTGCAATCGCCGACCATAATGCTAGACTCAGATTTTGGCGATTTCCTTCTCTAAATGCGCGCCAAATGGCTATCCCGCCGAAGAAAAGTGCGAGGGGATAATAGGCAAGTAGCCCCAGAAGAATATGTGTGACAGGAACACCGGAGGCGTAACGCCAACCGCTTAAATAGTTAGCGAGGGAATTAAACCATGCGCCAATACCGTTTGGGGAGATGAAAAGCTGTGTGCTGACGAGAAGAATTGTGCCGCCCGTAAAAATTGCCGCTACTTTGAGATTTTTGCGTTCGTCTCGTGCGTGATTTTGGCTTGCTTGCCCTTCTTCGGCATCGTTTTTGGGCAATAAGTTCTGCGAAATCGCCCACGTTAGCCCAATGCCAAGTAATCCCATCCAAACCGATGCCCCGCCAAGCAACGCGATTCCAGCGGAGATGCCCGCCCATCTCGGCTTATCTTTTTTCCATAAGCCCCACGCAAATGCGCCGAATGTGACTGCCAGCATTGTCCCGTTTGCTTGGCGAGAAACTGCCACCAACCCCGGAGCAATAGCGAGAAGAAAAGCTAAAATTATGGCTGTGCGTTGTCCAAATTTCTCGCGAAGAAAATAGGGCAGAAAAACAATAAAACTCCCCGCAAGAGCCGGGATGAAGCGCGCCCAAAAATTCGTGCTTTCCAGCGTGTAGAAGAGGAAACTGGTAAATGCGATATATCCCGCTTGCCCGCTAAGAAGAATTTTTTCTCCGTTTGCAAGGGAGAGGGCTTGAAGTGCCCAGTTTGCTTCGGTATCGGTTAAAGACAACGCACCGAGTTGAACAAACCGCAACACAATAGCAAAAAAGAAAGCAATAAGGTAGAGGTAGTTATAACGTGATTTCATGGGGTCAATTTTAGCACAGAGAGGCTAGTCGTTGAGGAAATTGTGATTTTTTACTAGCAGTGTGTCAAGCATAATATGATTAGATGCGCATCGGGTTTGCTCAATAAACCGACCTGCAATATCATGCCCGAATAGATACGCATCAAAAGCGAGACGCAATGCAGGTCCCGCAGTCCTTCATTTTTCGTTTGACAGAGTGCTAACTACCTCGTAAACTAAGTATTCTTGAATTTGCTGTTGTCGTGAAGAAGAGCGGTGT
>CAZERH010000099.1:0-7067 GCA_964515535.1 uncultured Anaerolineaceae bacterium | reverse complement strand
ACTAAAAGTTTGTTATAATCTGAATATGAACAAGATGAAGATGAAAATCCCCGAGAGAAAAATATCCGCTTTTTGCAAACGCTGGAGAATAACAGAGTTTGCTATTTTCGGCTCGGCATTAGGAGAAGATTTTCATTCTGAAAGTGACGTAGATGTTCTTGTTTCCTTTGCTGATGATGCAAAGACGACCTTGTTTGACATGGTACGTATGAAAGATGAATTGGAAAAAATATTCGAGCGTGATGTAGATTTGATATCCAAACGTGGTGTCGAACAGAGTCGCAACTATCTTCGCAAAAAAAGTATTCTCGGTTCCGCGCAGGTGATTCATGCAAGCGCGTGATGCTACCTTTATTCTTGACATCTTGGAATCTGCCAAAATTGCTTTGGGGTATGTAGCGGGTTTGTCTTGGGATGACTTCTACGAAAGCCAGCGTGATCAGGATGCTGTGATACGCCGCATTGAAATCATCGGCGAAGCCGCACAGCGAGTTTCTTCTGAAACACAGACTGAATATCCCAAGATTCCGTGGCGAGAAATGACCAGCATGAGAAACTTGGTCATTCACGAATATGATATTGTCGATTTAGGGCAGGTCTGGGACACTGTGAGAGAAAATCTTCCCTCGCTAATTGAAGAGCTTAGCAAGATTATTCCTCCCGCATAATTTGCGGGAGTTTTTCTTTAATCGAGGATATGGTAATTATGCTGGCGAATTTCTTCGCGGAGGTATTTTAGATGAGGTTTAGAGACCATTGGAGAATTGTAGCTGATTTCGGGAAAAAATGAACCACGAAGTGTACGAAGGGAAAAATAAAACGGGACTTCAACTGATGTCCCGTTTTGTAGAGCTATTCTTTTTCGTCCTCCGTCTCGGAGGGACCGCGTAGGCAGGTGTAGAGTTTCTCTACATCTTTGCTTTGGATAAAGGCAGTCAGCTGGTCATTTGTTTGGAGTTTTGTTTCTCCGTGGGGAATAAGGATATTCCCATCACGCCGAACCGAAATTAGAATACAGTCGTGAGGTAGATTTTCTGCTAATTGACTGATGGTTTTTCCGTTGGCTTTTGCGTTTGTCGGAATGTTGATGTCAACAAATTCTGTTCCATCAATATTTTTAGTTTTCATACGCTCAGTACGCTGTTGGATTTCCGCGCGTTTGGTGAGTGCCAATTTGTAGGCTTCAATAATATCTCTTCGTTGCACAAGTCCAACCAGATGTTTCTCGTCTTTACGGGAGACTACAGGCAAGCGTCCATAACCGCGGCGGCTCATTCGATTGAGGGCATCTCCGATACTTTCATCGGGGTAGGCTTTGAGTAAATTATGATCTTGTGTCGCAATTTCGTTTACGGTTGTTGTAGAGAGAGGGAGACCACTATTAATGGCTTGTTCTAAATCACTAATAGTGACCATGCCCCAAAGTTTTCCCTCATCATCTAAGATAGCCATCCCATGTGAACGACTGCGATTAAAAATAGTTGAAAGTTCTTTGAGGGGCATATCTTTGCTGGTGGTGTTTATTTGTCGCGTCATTACTTCGCTGACCAATACACCTTGTAAAACGTCTACATCTTTGCCGCGTTGTAAGTGAACACCGCGTCGGCTAAGTTTAAGCGTGTAGATCGATTCTCCGCCGAGTAATTTTTGAGCAATTAACGTGGCGATAACTACGGTTAACATCAGAGGTAACATGATGCGGTAGTCACCTGTTAGTTCAAAAAGGATGAGGACAGCGGTTAAAGGTGCGTGTGCCGTTGCCGCAAAAAATGCCGCCATGCCAACAAGCGCATAAGCTCCGGCTGGAGCAATGAGGTCAGGGAAAAGAATTTTCAGAACAAGTTCAAAGGCTGTTCCGAGCATTGCTCCCATAAAAAGAGCCGGAGCAAAAACGCCGCCCGAGCCACCTGAGCCTAAAGTTAGGCTGGTAGCGACCATTTTGAGGATAAGTAAGAAAAGGACAGCAACTAGAGCGAGATGATTAGATAAAGCAGATTCAATAATTTCGTAACCGACATTGTAAATTTGGGGCATACGTTCCCAACTGATGCCCGTTACGATTGGGTATGCAAGTGCTAATATCCCTAGTAAACCGCCACCGACTGCCGGTTTTACCCATTCGGGAATTGATTTCCAGTCATCAAAAAGATCTTCAGACCAGTATAGAAAACGAACAAAAAATGCGCCCACAACAGCGGCGATTATTCCTAATAAGGGATAGAAGGCAAATTCCCATATATTTTTAATCCCATATTCGACTGGAATGATAAAGGCGGGGATGTCGCCAAATACGACACGTCCAATTACACTGGCGGTTACGGCTGAAACAACTACGCTACTGAAGTATTTGACGCTGAATTCGCCGATAATAATCTCGAGGGCAAAAACTACACCGGCAATGGGGGCGTTAAAGGTCGCCGCGATGCCACCTGCCGCACCACAGGCAACCAAGTTGCGAATACGGTCATCTGAAAGTCCTAATTTTTGTCCGAGTGTAGACCCAAGTGCAGAACCGATTTGAACAATAGGACCTTCTCGCCCAACGGAGCCGCCACTCCCAATGGTAATGGCAGATGCTAAAGATTTAACAACCGCAACAATAGGACGAATACGTCCCCCACGCAGGGCGACTGCTTCCATAACTTCCGGGACACCGTGTCCTTTGGCTTCTCTGGCAAAAAAGTAGATTAGGGGACCAACGATTAACCCGCCAAGCATCGGGACCAAGACTACGTATGCCCTTCCCCAAGATTGGGTCACGCGCGGTATCCAGTCGTAGCCTATCCACTCCATCCCTCGAATAAGGTAGCGAAAAGTAACCGCGCCCAATCCTGTTCCAAGCCCTACTAGCATAGCTGTTGCAATAAAAATAATCTCCGAAGGGATACGAAGACGTTGAAAGTATTGCTTATATTTCATTCATTTCTCCTTTTAAAAATCAGACTTGCATTATAGTCCCGTTTTCGGTCATGTATGCAGAGAAATATTCTATTTTTTACTAGCCGTAAGTATTTCATGTTTTGCCTTACGCAATACCCAAAGGGCATGCTTCGCGAAGGCACAAAAACGCAAAGTTTTAAAGCTTTTTTCAGCGACTTTGCGTGAGATTGGGTAGACATTTTTTCAAAAGTGTCATGTGGTTAGTTTTTTTACTGAGTTTAGTGCATCTCTTGCTTCACTGCCCTGTAGAGATTCTCTGCCTTCAATTCATTGAGTGTGAAACAAGGTGCGTTAAGACGGTCTGCTAGTTTTTGTGACAAACCTTGGTCAAAAGCCTCGTGTTCCATATTGACTACAATGCTTCGAATATCCTTTTGGGCAATTTTATCGGCTATTTTATAAGCCTCTTTGTTTGGAGATTCTTTTCCAATAGCCACATTCCCCGCACCGTCTGTCATCACGATTAAAAGTGGCTCTACGTCCGGATGCGTGTAGCTTTCGCGTTTCAAGATTTCTGCCGACATCAATAATCCCGCCGAGAGGGGGGTTTTTCCGCCAACGGGGATATTTACGAGGGCGCGTTGCGCCAATTGAACGGAATTTGTGGGCGATAAAACCAGCGTAGCCCGATCTTTTTGGAAGACGATTAACCCGACTCGATCGCGACGTTGATAGGCGTCCGTTAAGAGAGATAGAATTGCGCCCTTGGTCGCGTTCATTCTTTCGGCGACCGCCATAGACCAGCTTGCATCTACCAAAAAAAGCACCAAATTAGCCGATTTTTTAACGCGGATTTTGCGTTGAAAATCGCTTTTCTTAATCGAAAAAGCAATGTTTTTGCGTTCTTCGGCGCGTTCTTTTTGATAGGGAGCCGCGGCGCGCAAAGTGGCATCAAAAGCAATATCATCTTTTCTACCATTTGCAGGTGTAGCGCGGATATAGCGTCCCTGTTTGCGCTCGGTGCGCGTCGTTGAGCGTCTGCCGGATTGACGGCGCGATAATTTATCGAGGGGAGTATTGAGCGTGCGCGCTTTGAACTCTTCGCCCGGCTTTACTTTTTGTCCCCCTTCCCACCAGTTTGCGTCTGTGTGGGCAAAAACATCATCGTTTGGCGCGGCTTCAGGTTGTCCTTGTGGCGCGCCTTCTTCTATATCTTCTTCAATTTTTAAGTTTTTTTTTCTTCGCCACCCTCACCATCTGTTTTTTCTTGAGTCTCTTCTTCGGCAATTGCCTGACCGCGCAACTCTTCAATCCTTTCTTGGAGTTGGGTGGGGGTCATGCCCGCTTGCCCAAAGGGCGTGTTATTTACGCGATGTGGCAAAGCCAATTCTGCCGCGAGGGCGATGTCCATATCGTTGATGGCGGTATGACCATCAAAAGCGGCTTGGGCGCGGGCTGTTTTTAGGATGACTAAATCGGCGCGGTGCCCGTCTACGTTGAGAGATGAGGTGAGTGCGGCGATGGAGAGCAAATCGCGGCTATTATAGGTGACTTGACTGACGAGGGTACGCGCGTGTGTGATTCTTGCGGAGAGTTCATCTTCTTTTTCCTGCCATTGGGCGTAGAAGGCTTCGGCATCTTCTTCAAAGGCGAGGTGACGTTCCATAATAGCAACGCGTTCGCGGGCATTGCGAATCCCAACTATATCTACGGACAGCGCAAATCTATCGAGGAGCTGGGGACGTAAATCACCTTCTTCGGGATTCATTGTGCCAACGAGAATAAATCGGGCGGGATGAGAGAAGGAGATTCCCTCGCGTTCAACGATATTCATCCCCATCGCGGCGGAATCTAGCAAAACATCTACGACGTGGTCATCTAGGAGGTTGACTTCATCTATATAGAGTAATCCGCGATTAGCTGAGGCGAGGATACCGGCTTCAAAATGTCGCTCACCCTTTTGGATAGCTTTTTCGATGTCGAGGGTGCCGACTACGCGGTCTTCGGTGGCGGAGACGGGCAAGTTGACGAAGGAAATCGGTCGCGTTTTAGAGGGGAGCGTGCCCAAATCACGCGCGCGTTCTCTACATTCCGTACAAAAACTTATTTCTTTGGCTGGGTCGCATCCGAATCGACAATCTTCCACTACTTCCACATCCGGTAAGAGGGCGGCAAGGGCGCGTGCGGCAGTAGATTTTGCGGTGCCGCGTTCGCCGCGAATGAGAACGCCGCCGATGCGAATGTCTACGGCGTTGAGTATGAGGGCGCGCTTCATGCGCTTTTGCCCGACTATGGCGGTAAATGGATATGTTTTTAGCATAAAGTGCATTATAAACCCTGTAGAAGGCTTGTCAAGTTCTTGCTTAGCCTGTATAATGCGCCGTATCAAATTTTGTAAGTTGGAGTTATTGAATGATGTCAGAGAACGATGCCTTAGAAGGGCAGGAAGTTGTAGAAGAAGAAAGCCAAGAGCAAGAAGAAAATGTAGTCACCGAAGTACAGGAAGATGTCGTCGAAGATGACGTTGAAGTACAAGAGGATGACGATGATGCAGAGGAAGAGATGCAGAGCATGGCAGAGCTTCTGGATGCAGATGAATACAAGGTTGACTTGCCACAGCGGGGCGAGATTCGTACAGGTGTTATTGCCAGTATTGGTCCTAGCCAAATTTTAGTGAGCATCGGTGCAAAATCGGAGGGTGTTATTGCCGGACGTGCTTTAGATGATATGTCTACTGAGGTGATTAAATCACTGGAGGTCGGGCAGGAAATCGAAGCCTATGTTCTTAACCCCGAAGATAAGCATGGTAATGTGATTCTTTCTTACACTCGCGCAATAGAGATGCGGGCGTGGAAGATTGTTTCTGAAATGCTTGAAAGCGAGAGTTCTTACGAGGGTAAGGTTAGTGGCTTTAACAAAGGTGGTTTGCTTGTTGATGTAGAAGGATTGCGCGGTTTTGTGCCTGCTTCACAGGTTAGCGCAGTACGTCGCAGTAAGGCTGTTGGTGCAACACCTGAACAACGCTGGGCAAAAATGCAAGGCGAACCCATTGTTGTTTGTGTTATCGAAGTGGATAAAGAACGCCGCCGTTTAATTCTTTCGGAACGCGCCGCCAGTAATGAATCACGTCAGGCGATTAAAGAACGTGTTATCTCTGAATTGGAAATTGGTGGTACTTATACCGGTCGTGTGACCAGCTTGGCTAATTTTGGCGCATTCGTAAATATCAATGGTGCCGATGGACTTGTTCACCTTTCTGAAATTTCTTGGGAGCGTGTAAAACACCCCAGCGAAGTTCTCAAAGTCGGGCAAGCGGCTGAAGTGAAAGTGATTAGTATTGATGAAGAGAAAAACCGCATTGGTCTTTCTTTGCGCCAATTGCAAGATGATCCGTGGACTTCTCGTATTGCAAAATTCTCTGTCGGTCAACTTATTGAAGGCAAAATTACCCGTTTGACAAAATTTGGTGCATTTGCTCGGATTGATGACGATGTTGAAGGTTTGATTCACGTTTCTGAAATTAGCGATAAACGCGTTGAACATCCCAAAGAGGAGCTTAATGAGGGTGATGTGGTTAGCTTACGCATCATTCGGATTGAGGCGGAACGTCGCCGTATCGGCTTGAGTATGCGAAAAGTAGACTCCGCCGCGTATGTTGACAAAGATATGAAGGCTCTCGCCGAGGCTCTTCGGGAAGTTAACGCAGAGGTTGAAGAAACGCCCGCTGAGGAGCCGGTGGTTGAAGAGACCGTTGTGGAAGAAGATGTCGTAGAAACGCCAACCGAAGTTGTTGAAGAAGAGAAACCGGCGGAAGAGGTTGTGGAAGAAGAGACCTCGACAGCAGAAGAAGTTGTGGAAGAAGAGACTCCGACAGAAGAAGTTGTTGAAGAGGAAGCAGTTGCAGACTCTCCGGCTACGCCGGATTCTTTGAAGAAACTGGAAGGAATTGGTCCTAAAGTGGAGCAAATTCTCAATGAAGCTGGAATCACAACTTATGCTGAATTAGCAAAATCAGATGCAGAAAAGTTGCGTGGTATTCTTGCCGATGCTAAACTCCAGATGATGAATCCCGATAGTTGGGCTGAACAAGCCGGATTCGCCGCAAAAGGCGAATGGGATGCTCTCGAAAAATTACAAGATGAGTTAAAGGGCGGGCGTCGCGTTTAGACGGTATTGAAAGAGTATTA
>CAZERH010000098.1:0-7155 GCA_964515535.1 uncultured Anaerolineaceae bacterium | reverse complement strand
AATGCGAGACAAGGGGCATACGTAAATGAGTGAGTGTTATTTTTTCAAGTTTCATATTTGTTGGTCTATTGGTCTACTGGTCATTAGTCTACTGGTTTACTGGTCACTGGTCTGCTGGTCTACCGGTTCCTGCTCTTCGGTCTCTTCATCCACTTTGAGATTGCGCATAACATCATCCATCACCATGCCTTCTTTTCGCACGCCCAGCTCGGGAGTAGCGCAATGCGGGCAGATATTCCACGAGAGTTCCATGAGGGCGTTGCAATTGTGGCAATTTTTCTTGAGCTTCGTTTGGCAACTGGGGCAGAGCATCCAGTCATCTTTAACTCGCCGTTCACAACCCGGGCAGAGAAGTTGGTCTTCTATCGCGGCGAGGAGGGCTTCTTCTTCGAGGGTGCGCTGATATTCATCCTCCAGCGTGCGTGGCGGGCGTAAAACAAGATATACCAAAATGCCGGGTAAATTTAATAGCCCAACTAAAATAGTGGAAAGGATTTGGACTAAATTATCACGACTGCGGTTACGAATATCTCTATACGTCCAGATTACGAGACTAACCCAAAGAGCAAGGAGAAACGCGGCTCCAAATCCCGCTAGGACGAGGGCGAGGTTATTTAAAAAGGTGGGGTCTAGGTTCATAAGTAATTCCTTTTAGAAGAGGATAATGCTGAATTGTACTACGCTAGGGCGTATCAAATTGAAAATACCAGAGGTTATTTTCATCCGCCACTCTTGAACTTTCGCCAAGCACTTGGTAGAAGGTACGTCCCGGCTTGAGGGGGAGGGGCGTCCCGTTTCGGTCGGTGATGAGCAGGGGTTGATTACTGGCAACCCTGCGCCAATATGCCGGATACACGCGTCCATCACGAAAGAGAATCGCTTTTCCCAATCCGATTAAATCAATGTGGTAGACCTCGTCCTCCTCCTGAAATTGATCGTCAAAGGTATGTGGCACAAAGAGGAATATCACATTATCTGCGGTAACTTGATCGCCGGTAAGTGTGTCTATGAGCGGGGCGTAGGCAGGTGCTTCGCCATTTCTGAGTCCGTTTGCTTCTTGATGCCTATAGTATTTATTTGTAATCGATTGATATTCCCAATAGTGGTAGTCATCGAGGGAATAGCGGGTGAAAATGCCGAGGGCTATTTCTCCTGAAGAGGGGGGAAGGTCGCTAAAATAACCGGTGCGTAGATTGGGTCGCGTATCATCTTTTTTTTGTTTTTCTAGGCAATCTGAAAACTTTGTTGAATCTAAGAAGATATTATTATAGGTGTCGAGTTCTTTTTCGCCAATGATGAAAGGGGGGCAATATGAGTTACCCGGCACTATCATAAATTTGTGAATATCGGTGCTTTTGAGATACTCGTAGACGCGTTTATCGGCGTATTTGAAGACAAGATAAGATTGATACATGCGAGCAATATGCTCATCGAAAAAACGCCCTGAGCGAACGGGACCGATACGTTCGGCGTTATTGCCATAAAATACGGCGATGAAGCGCGTTAATCCGCTTTCTATATAGTATTCAAAAACGACATCCGAGAGGCTTAGCCCCGCGTTAATGGTGCGAACATAGCGCGGGTAAAGTGCTATTTTGCTTGCAATGGGTCGCCGTTCTAATAATTCCGGCAGGGTGGGAGGCAATCCCGTTAGCGGATTAATTCCCGCGGGCAGGGAATAGGGAGTGATATTTGAAAACGTTGGCAAAATTTGCGGTGCGACAAGAGGAGATTCTGTAGGGGCTTGAGTTGGCATCTCTGTCGGCACAGAAATTGTTGGAGACGGGGCAGTTTCCGCTGTAGCAGTACTTGCACTCTGGCATGAGGGCAGAAAGAGCAGAAAAGAAATTATTGAAAATAGAATAGTGTTTTTTCTAGAAGATGGCATTAGTTTCTTTTTTTTTCATATACGAGATTTTCTCGAATTCTACAACAGAAAAAGTAAAGCTGATAAAATAGTATCGTCTTGTAACTTTCATTTTTGCGCTCACTATTGTACCTCTATGCTTATTATCATTACAATTACCATTTTCTCTATCAGCGTGCTTGCCTTGCTTCTTTTGCGCTTATTTAACCGCGAGTTTCGTTATGCGTGGTTAGTTGCCGCGGGCAGTGCTTTTTTGGCATGGGTTAGCCTGTTTTTCTGGCAACTCAAAATGCCCTTTACCCTCACGCTCCCTGCTTGGCAACCGGAAAGTTTGTTTGTTAATTCTCCCGTTCTTCTCGCCGATCAGTTCTCCTGGATTTATGCGCTTAGCATCGCTACCTTGGCTTTAGGAGTCATTTTCACGGCTGTTGCTCGTGATAATTTTCCCAGCCACTCAACTTGGGCAGGAATTTTGGCATTAGGTGCCATCGGTATTTTAGCTGTTTTAGCAAAAAACTCTCTCACGCTGGTTATCCTGTGGTCTGCCATAGATTTAACAGAGTTGATTGCTTTATTGGCATCGGTGCGTGGGGAAAAACCGCGTGAGCGCGTTGTTATTGCCTTTTCAACGCGAATTATCGGTACCGGTTTTTTGCTTTGGGCAGGAGTAGTGAGTATCTCAGATGGAACATCACAAAATTTCCTCATCGCCCCGCAAAACGCAGGGATTTATATGCTCATTGCCGCGGGCTTACGCCTCGGCATCCTACCAATGCACATGCCTTTCAGAACAGAATCCGCCCTGCGCCGTGGCTACGGAACAATGCTTCGTCTCACCGCCGCCGCATCCAGCTTAATTCTGCTCGCGCGTATTCCGAAAAACAGTCTTCAATCCCCAACAATCCCATTTATCTCAGGCTTAATTGCCCTCACCGCACTCTACAGTGCATGGATGTGGTTTCAAGCAAACCATACGCTTAACGCACGCCCTTATTGGATATTGGGAATGGCTTCGCTTGCTTTTTCAGCAACATTACACGCTAACCCTATCGGAAGCGTTGCTTGGGGCGTAGCCCTCGTGCTGGGCGGGGGTGTTTTATTTCTCTTCTCTGTGCAAAACAAATGGCTTAACCGCTTCCTTCTTCTAAGCATTTTTGCTATGTCTACCATACCGTTAACACTCACCGCAACCGGCTGGAAAAACAACTCCTCATTATGGGGAGGCTTCTGGATTATTTTACTTCCGGCACATGCCTTACTTCTGGCAGGATATTTCCGTCACACACAACGTAGAGACAAAACCGGCTTCAAAAGCCACAATCGTTTCACTTTCCTCGCCTACCCGCTAGGAATTGGCATTATGCTATTTTCATTATTTTTTTTAGGATTATGGGGCTGGGAAGGATCGGCATCTGTAGGCGCATGGGAATTTAGCTTAATATCCGTATTCTTAACAACATCACTTATCTGGCTCCGACCGCGCATTCGCGCCCTCAATCCACATCAAGCTCATTGGCTTAAACCAGCTGATACAGAAAAAAGAAAAAACATCATTTACAACACTTCTCTAAGTTTCTACTATTTTCTTCGTAACGTAAGTCAACAAATAACAAATATCCTTGAAAGCGAAGGGGGAATTTTGTGGGCATTACTACTCATCATTCTCTTCGCTTCTCTTCTCGCGGGAGGGATACACTAATGACCTCGCAAATCGTTTCTTGGATTGCGGTACTTATCTTATTTGCCGCCACCCTCACTTTCCTCATCACACAAGATTGGCGTTGGAGTCTAGCCTCCCTCGCCTCACTCTATCTTGGCGTTTTTTGGCTAACACAACTACATTGGACAATTTCAATGTCCGCCGTAAAACTAGTAACCGGATGGATGGTCGCCACCATATTGGGGATTACCCGCTCCGCCCTCGACCCAAAACTTGCGTCCACCCCCCAACATTCATCTTGGTCTCAGGGCAGACTCTTCCGCATCCTCACTGCCGTTCTAGCATTTCTTCTCACCATCTCCACCACTCCAGCCATTGTAAAATTGCTCCCAGGCATCGGAATTCCCGAAGTTATGGGAAGCCTAATCCTCATAACGATGGGACTTCTTCTACTTGGGTTAACAATTCAACCCTTGCATGTTGTCATTGGCTTGCTCACCTTCACTGCCGGATTTGAAATCATCTACGCGGCAGTCGAAAATGCCACCTTAGTCGCCGCACTACTTGCCATTATCAACTTAGGCTTAGCACTAGTAGGAGCCTACCTGCTCACCGCCGGAACAGATGAAAATTGGGGGACTCAAAAATGAATGCACCAATAATCTGGATTGGGCTTCCGCTACTTCTCTCCATCCTACTCTGGATTCCCCGCCGCGCAAATATCACCGCCTTGCTCGGTGGCATCAGCGCACTTTTCTTCGCGGCACTCGCTTGGTTCGTCCCTATAGACACGGCTATCCGCATTAGTGGCAACTTATCCCTTAAAATAGCTTCTTCTATAGAAATTTTAGGACGACAAATCACCATCACCTCCGCAGACCAGCCTCTCCTTGCCCTTCTTTACGGATTATCTGCAATTTGGTTTTTTGGCTCCAGCGCGGCATATATAGCACGCCGCCTTGTACCTATAGGAATGGCAATCCTTGCTCTACTCATCGCTTCTCTCGCGGTTGAGCCTTTCTTATACGCCGCCCTCATTATCCAAACCGCCATCTTAATAGCCGTCCCACTCCTCTCCCCCCCCGAAGTAAAGCCGGGGCGCGGCGTCATCCGTTTTCTGATATACCAAACCTTAGCAATGCCCTCCATCCTTTTTTCCGGCTGGCTCTTAGCAGGCGTAGAATCCAGCCCCGGCGACATCGAACTACTCACACAAGCGGCAGTTTTATTAGCCCTCGGATTCGCCTTTCTCCTCGCAATTTTCCCCCTTTATACTTGGATTCCCCTCCTAATGGAAGAAGCCTCACCCTACGCAACAGGGTTCATCCTCTGGCTTTTACCAAACGTAACCTTCCTCTTCGCACTTGGGTTTTTAGACCGTTATGCTTGGTTACGCGAATATGCCCAACTTCCTAACGCGTTAAGAATTGCGGGTATCCTCATGGTCGTCACCGGAGGAATTTGGGCGGCATTCCAACGCCATCTTGGGCGGATGATGGGCTACGCGGCAATCATCAACACCGGATTTTCACTCTTGGCTCTAAGCCTGCTTGCCGAACATCAACTTTCTGCCTTCTTTTTACTACAGATACCCCAAGCCTTAGGTTTGGCAACATGGTCACTCGCCCTCTCTGTATTAAAAATGAGAGAAAACTCGCTCTCCTTAAAAAGAACGCAGGGGATGTTCCAACGCTACCCCATTATTATCAGCGGGTTGCTTTTTGCACACTTCTCCGCAATGGGATTGCCTCTACTGGCTGGCTTCCCTCCCATTATTGCCATATGGGAGGGCTTGGCGAAACAAAATATCCTCGCCGCGTTCTGGGTTGGTTTGGGGCTGGCAAGCCTTTTTACAGGTGCGCTCCACACCTTAGCTGTTGTGGTCATGTCCCCTGCCGATCTTAGCTGGGAGATCAATGGCAGTTGGGTGCAAAATACTCTAGTCGGCATGGGCATTTTTTTCATCCTGCTCTTAGGATTTTTCCCGCAACTTTTACATCCTCTTTTAGTCAATCTACCTTTGGCTTTTGAGCATATTGGCGGATAAACGCGTGCTATAATCTGCCAATATCCCCTTTGGAGAAATTATGGAATTTGAACAAATTATCAAACAATTAGACTGGCTAGACGAAGAACGGCGCAAAGATAAAGCAACACTTGCCGCACAAGTTGAGCATATTTCTGTGCTAAATAGTGATATTAAGGCTCTCACCGAAAAAATAAAACCCCTCGAAAATGCCATAGAAGGCTACGCCTCTCTCTCTGCACGCGTAGAGCAATTTGACGCGTTTCTATCTCAGCAACGCGAAGAAATGAACGAAACCTTTGAGAAGATTGAAAAAAACGCAAAGAAAAGAGACAAGGGTACAAAAGAAAGTTTTCTGGAAGAATTTGCTCCGCTCAACCAATCTATTACAGATATAAGCAGTAAAATAGATTTTTCTCATTTGGAACGCGGACTAAAAGCTCGTGAAGCCGAAGACTTACGTTTAAGTGCCTCTTTTACAGAGATTAAAGCTGATTTTGACAAGGTTATTAAAAGCAACAAAGATTTAAAATACGCACAAGGATTATATGAGGACAACCGCCATCAAGATATTAAACGATTAACCGATACACAAGGAGAAATTGTTGCTCTGCGCAAACGCCTTGACGAAGAACGTGAAAAAAGACAACTCAACGCGGATACGCTAAAAAATATAGACCTACGCGTAGCCGAAGTTTTAGCAAGCGAGCATAAACGCAAGCAAGAACAGAGTGACTTTTTTGAGAAGTTTTCCGTTGAGCAAATAGACCGCGAGCGTGCGTGGAAAGAGTGGATAAAAGAAGCCGATAAATTCAACGAAAAAACCGAATTGCTTGAAACCCATCTGCAAGCCTCAGAAGACGCCACCCGTGCCGCGAAAAAAGCAGAAGAAGCCTATGCGGAAATTAGCCAAAAAATCGAGCGACGTGTTCACGAAATTGTTGAAATGCAACGCCTTTCTGAAGACAGATTGCGGCAAGAATGGGTTACCTTTAAAGCCGATGACCAAAAACGCTGGACAGGTTACGGGCTTACTCAGGACGAAACAGTAAAGAACTTACAAAAAACAATAGAGAAAGTAGAAGAAGAAATTACTGCCTTAAATGATGAATCCCAAACCACTCAAGATCAACTACATCAAACCACAAGCGTGACCGAGCATCAGATGCAAGAAATGATGAATTGGGCGCACGAATGGCTAACAGCCTCAGAACGCGTAATGGGGCATGAGAAAAAATCGTAAAACCTAAGACACAACGAAAGGAATCTCATGCGAGTAATCGGCACTGCCGGACATGTAGACCACGGAAAATCCACCCTCATCGCCGCGCTGACAGGCGTACACCCTGACCGGCTAAAAGAAGAGATCGAACGCGAAATGACCATCGAACTCGGCTTCGGGTGGCTCACGCTACCTGATGGCGAAGAAATCGGAATCGTAGATGTCCCCGGTCACCGCGATTTTATCGGTAATATGCTCGCGGGCGTAGGCGGGATCGACGCGGTCGTCCTCGTCATTGCCGCGGACGAAGGCGTGATGCCCCAAACCAAAGAGCATCTCGCCATCCTAGACCTGCTCCAAATCCCGACCGGCATGGTTGC
>CAZERH010000097.1:1990-7161 GCA_964515535.1 uncultured Anaerolineaceae bacterium | reverse complement strand
CGCTTGACGCTCCCTGCCCCCAATGGTATAGTTTCGCCTGATATGGAAAACTACTCCCTTTTTGTCGCCAATAATAGCAATATAAATATCCGTCTTTTGCACGGGACGTTGGCGCATAGCTATAGGTAGAAAAACTACTCAAAGCAAAGACCAACGCCCCGAAAAATTCGGGGCTTTTTTTTTGCTAATAGGAGAAAAAATGACCACCTTCGCATCCCCAGATCAACCCGTTTATGTTGTCTCCAAAGAAAATCTTATTCCGCGTAGCAATCACCTTTCCAAGATGAAAGAGATTCCTGCCTCGCGTATGTTTCTTATCAAAAAATTGCTCAAAATATATAAACAAAACAACCCCCAAAACAATACTTTTGATGCATCACAAGGAGATGGGGGTGCGAGTTTGCCCGGCACGCCACCTGAAATTTTAGAACGCGCCATGCAGTTACAGTTGGATCATGGAACAGGCTACGATTCACCTTTTGGGACAGCCAAATTTCGTGAAATTCTAGCGGAAAAATACTGGCGATTCGCCCCTGACCTTGGGCTTGCCCCCGCTAATATCATCGCCACCGTGGGCGGACGCGATGGACTCGTTAAATCTTACGAAGCGATGCTCGCACTGGGACACGGCAATCAAGGGGACGCACTACTCGTCTCCCGCGTCCCGTGGATTTCGTATAATTGGGGTCCCTACGGCATTGGCGCAAATGTGATGCTTGCCCCCGGACGCGAAGAAGAAGGCTGGATGTATAGCGAAGAGGGAATCCAAGCCAGCGTAGATTTTGCAGAAAAATCGGGACGAAAAATCGCGGGGATGATTATCACAAATCCCGACAACCCCACGGGACAAACCATTTCTATAGAAAAGCAAATCTCACTCGGTAAAGCCGCGCTAGAAGCGGGTGTTGCTTTTGTACTTTATGACTGGATTTATCACCAAGTCACCGATGAAGAGCCGATGGATATTAACAGCTTTTATGCCGAGTTCACCCCTGAAGAACGCGAAAGACTCATCGTGCTGGATGGTCTCACAAAATCTTTGGGTGGCTCCAACTTACGGAGTGCGCATCTTGTTGTACCGGAACGGGTTGCTAAATTTATCACCGCGCGAGCATCGCATAATATCATCCCGCCCTTTTACGGGATGGCGGTCGCGATGGCGGCGTATGAAATGGGCTATAAAAAAGCCTCTCGTTCCATTGTTGAGCCGACTAATGCCAGCCGAGAAATTTTGGAAACTTTCCTGAAAGAAAATGACTTCAAATATATTATTGGTAAAGGCTATTATGCCTTCATCCATGTTGGCGAGTGGCTCAAAGTCAAAGGCTGGGAAAATACAGAAGCTCTCGGTCAATATCTCGCTGAAGAGCATGGGATAGCCACCGTGCCGGGTGTTTATTTCTCGCAATACGGCAGAGAATGGCTCCGTTTTTCCTACGCTACGCCTCCAGAAAAAACAAAAGGTGCGGCAGAGAGGTTGCTAGAGGGGTTGAAGGCGTTGGAGAAATAAAAAAGCGGTGCATTGCAAATGATGCCTTGCACCGCTTCGGAAGAGCGAAAGTTTCGAGTGTTAGAAATGACGCAAATAGGACGTTGGGCTGTAAATTTCCAGCGTGGAGTTTTTGAAATCCTTTTTGTCACGGGTAACTATGATATTGATATTTTCAGATATTGCTGATTTTTCTTGTACCGCATCTTCAAAATCGGCGATATCTGACTCTAATGCTTGAAGAATTACGTTTTTGTTGACAGAAGCGATTTCAACGAATTGGAGTAAATTTTTAATGAAATCTAACGCAATATCTTTACCTTTTGCTTTTCTGACAATATAGTACAAATCTGTAATTGTTGTCGCTGATAAAAAAACCGCAACACCGTTTTTTTTGTGTCTTTTTTAGAAACATCACAGATTCTTTGTAGAAAGGTTCTCTTTCCAAAAGAATATCGAGAATGATATTTGTATCTACGAGAATGCTCATTTATATTTTTCCTGTAGATATTGCAACCTCAAATCATCGGCATCAAAACCCTTTAGAAATCCTTGCCATTGATCAAGAAAATGCGCTAAAGATTTCTCTTTTTTCTCAGGTTCTTGAGGTTTTTGCTTTACCACAATAAAAATTTCAATTTTTTTATTTGCCAACTTAGCTATTTCAGGAATTTGAATAATTCCCTTTTCCATAACTCTTGTGTCAAATTTATAAACTTCCATAATGCACTCCTCATAAAGTGTTGAGAATAGCGAAATTATACCATTTTCTCTGTGGTGAAACGCTCGCCCCTCATCCGCCATTTAAACGGAACCAAGCCGAGAACACGCGCACTTCGTCTTTTTATCCCAAAAAGGAAAAAACATGTCCTATAATCCAATTCAATTTGCGAAGAAATATCAACTTGCCCTCGAAACGGCTCGACAGGATTTCCCCAAACAGGGGACTTGCGGTCTTGAAATTGAGTTATTTCTCCTAGATTCTGATTTGCGCCCGCTCCTGACGGTGGGATCGGGACCCAGCAAACAATCTTTTGTCGATTATTTGCGCGAGAATAACATCCCTAAAAGCGTTTTGTGGCAAACCGATTTGGAGGCTTTTCAGTGGATGGTGGAGTGGGGGACAAACCCGTATTATTCGGCGCGGGGAGCTGTTTATGAAGGGCGGATTTTGCAAGGCGTGATTTTGAATGCTTTGCACAGTGCGGGGCAAACTTATAAAGAAAAACTCTATCTTTGGCATGGGAATTTGCCTTACGCAACCACCGTTGATTACGATTCTATCCCCGGTGGCTGGCATTTGGCGAAACGCCGCTATATCGAAAAATGTGTCGATATGTACGGAGACACGCTCTCAACAGCGGGAAACCATATAAATATCTCGCTTCCTGAACCGCTTTTAATGTGGGATTTTATGCACCTGCCCACAACCGAGCGCGAGGGACTTTTGCTTGATAATTATAAAAACGATGTTTATATCACTGCTACGCGTATTTTGCGTGCTTTTTCGCCCCTTTTTGTGGCAACTTCTGCCGCATCTCCTTTCAAAGCCGGTGTTCGTGATGGAAAAGCAGTCGTTTTGATGACAAAGCATAATTCGCTTCGGAGTCAAATTTTTCCCAAACCCGCCAATATAGATATTCCCGATATTTACCGTTCGCACCAGGATTATATTCAGGCATCTTACGATTTGGTGCGGCGCGGTGTGCGCTTTGGCAATAATAACTGGATTCCCGTGCGCGCTCGCTCGCTAGAAGAACGCGTAGAGAGCTTGGTCGAAGTTACCAGTGAAGAATTGGAACAGCTCTACTCGCGCGGGCTTTACGCGGCAGGTGAAACGCGACCTCTTGATGATATGGCGCGGCAGATTGAAATTCAGAATATGCTGGCGCGTGTTGATTTGCCCATGACGCGCGTCGAAATCCGCACGGACGATGGCGGCAACCCCCTCGACCTTGAGCTTGCGAATATGACCCTCAAGAATCTCTTGACAATGCGCATCTACGCGGATCCGGAATTTGCCCGCGCCTTCCGCTACGACCGCGAAGATATTCGCTTGGCGCGCCAAAATGAAAGAGTAGCCGCCCAAGACGGTTTAGATGCCGAGATAGCGAATCCCTTTACAGGAAAACCCGTAGAAATGCGTGATTTTTTGCGCTGGACTTTGGCAGAAATCCGCCCTCTCGCCGAAGCGTTGGGAGAATGGGAAGATTTGCATCCCCTTGTAGAAATGGTAGCAGGCGCGCCAAATACCGCCCAGCGTTTAAAAGACCGGATTCGCACTGAAATCGGCGAAAGAGAAGAAATTCCGCCTGAATTTTTCAAAGAAGTTGTTTCCGACTTCGAGAAAATGATTACAAAAGAAGTCGAAATGATTGCCTCAGGCATTGCTCTTTGGGAAAAAGATAGTGAAACCTTAGGCGATGTGCTTTATAAACTTCGTAGCCATACCCACAAAGACAGGCAGGCTCCGATTCGATTTAGTCCACAACAGGAGAGCCTCATGAATAAAAAATACCCCGATAAAACCAGCGAAATTGTCGATTTGGCAATTCAGCTCATTCGCATTCCCTCCGTTACCGCCTGCCCTGACGAACGCCTCGATGAAGTGCATCGTGCGGCGGTTTTCATTTACGATTATCTTCAAAGTCAGGGATTAACGGTACGCTTTTTTGACCGAGAAAAATATCCTTCCATGTTGGTTTCCTTCCCAGATGGCGAAAAAGCTCCCGTCATGCTCAGCGGTCACTTCGATGTCGTAGAGCCAGCCGATGAGAGCCAATTTAAGCCCAACGTTGAAGGTGATTTTCTCTGGGGGCGCGGTGCCGGGGATATGAAAACTGTCGTGGCGACCTATATGGTCTGGATGAAAGATATGCTCAAAAAAGGCGCACCCTATCCGCTCGTCAATTTGATGCTCATCGGTAACGAAGAGAACGGCGAAGGCGAAAAAATGGGGACACCTCATATTTTGCAACTACTCAAGAAAGAATTCGGCTACGAACCCGAACTATTCATCGCCGGAGAGCGCACGGAACCAACCGGCACAGCCCTCTACGGAGAAATTTGCACCGAAAATCGCGGTGCCATGCGTTTTGATATTGTCGCACATGGTCAACGCGGTCACTCTGGCGTAGCCGGAGCAAACGCCGATTTATCGGCAGAACTCATTTTCGCCCGCACCAAAATTCAAGAACTCGCCGAGCAGTATTTCACCCTCAACAGCCCCGATGGTTGGCAATCCCAGGTCCGCTTTCCCTTCATCCAAGTCGGCACGCCCGATGTCTACAATATCACCGCCGATTACGGAATTATGGGGGTGGAAATCCGCAGTATTCCTCAAGATGATTTGGAAGGATTAATCAAGGACATACGCGCCTATTGCGATGAACGCGGATTAGAAATCCGCATCGGCGCGATGGAAGGCGGGATCGCGTGTCATCCTGAGAATCCCTCCCTAAAGCAACTGATTTTAGCCGTTGAACGTGTTTCCGGTGAAAAAGCCCGTATCGGACGCAAATTACCCGGCACCTCGGCGCGTTTTGCGCCTAACGGGCAAGGAGTTGTCTGGGGGCAAAGCGGAATCGGACCTCACTCCAACGAGGAGCGGCATTATATCCCCAGCATTTTTCCCTATTATCAAATCCTTGAGGCTTTTGGCGAGTTGTTGAGCGAAAAAGTA
>CAZERH010000097.1:0-1890 GCA_964515535.1 uncultured Anaerolineaceae bacterium | reverse complement strand
CTATTTTATCTCAATCCCCAAGTGATTGGCTACCTTGCGTTGATTACCGCCAATCCCATCTTCAATGGGGGAATTAAGCAAGAATGGTTTCCCATCCTTTTCCATCACAAGAGCCGAAGAGCCGCCACCGTCTAAATTGATTGCGTTATAAACACCGGCATATTTAATCAACATGTCTGCTAATTCTTTGAGCGTACAGCCCTCGCTATATCCCGGTTGTCTGCCATCCACGACAATCATTACCATCCATCTGCCATTTTGATTTGTGCCAACCGCGCTACGCGGTTGAAGCACAGTGTTGTCTATGCCGGCAACGGCTTTGCCTTTTGACACCAGTGTTCTATCGCCCGAAATGGCGTTATATAGCCTGCCATTTAATTTATTATAAGCGACAGCATTGTTCTTGCTGATGTACATAATGGGGCGGTCAGCATTCATGCGTTGGGAGTAAACATTTCCCCGCGATGCCGCGTAACTGTTGGGGTTGAGTAAAGTGCTCCCCTCCGGACAAGAAAGCTCCGGTATATCTGCAAATTGATAGCCATCGCCATTAATCGCAAATTTCATACCGTAATCGGAGAGAAATTGAGTTGTTGTTCGGGCGCAAATCGGTGCGGCATCGTTATTGTGGTCTGGAGGGGTCACGAGAAAATCCAAATCCTTGTGTGTATCAATTACGAAAATATGTGCAAGCATTTTTCGGGGGGTATCATAGACCTCGCGAATATAGCGCACAGCTCCGTGGAAGTATTTCTGATTAACTTCCTTGCGTTGTGGATAGCGAGTGAGATATGCCGAGGAACACCAGCCAACTAAATCATCTTTTTGGATTTTTTGCCAGTCACCTGCTTCTGTGGCATCATCAACCCAAAGAATATCATCTTTGACCACTGCTCCTACAACATTACTCGAGCGATTGGGTTCTTCGCGTACTCGGAGAGACCCAGCCGTTACCTGAAAGCGTCCTAAAAGGGTGACATCGGGGTCTGGGTCAGGATCGGGGTCAGGTGCGTCCGTTTCCGCTAGATAAGCGGCATATACCCAACCGATTAAATCTTCACTGTTGCGAATCTTGAACCAAGAACTATCATCGTTCTCTTCAAGTTTTTCTACAACTTCATTTTGATGTAATTTGCCGACCACTTCGAAGGTGGTGCTATCGCCTGCGCGTACATTTAGCGCATAAGCGGTTACACGGTACCATTTTCCTTCGCTAGGATCAGGGTCTGGGTCTGGATCCGGAGTAGGCGCATCCGGCTCATCCTCCAAAAAAGTGAAATAACTCGCATCGCTCCAGCCTGTTAAATCATCTTCTTTTGCGAAAATTTTTACCCAGCTTTCAGCATTGTTGAACTCGAGGATTTTTACCACCTGCCCTTTTTGGAGTTGTCCGACTACAGCAAAATGCGTACCTGCACCTTCGCGAACATTTAATCCTGCCGGAGGTAAAACTACGCCCCAATTCTTCTCAGGATCAGGGTCCGGATCGGGATCAGGGTCTGGGTCAGGATCGGGGTCAGGCGATTCTTGTTTAATCAAATACTGTACAGATACCCAACCTTCCTGATTGTTTTCACGTTTAACTTTTAGCCACTCACCTTCGCCATCAGATTCTAGGCGTTCTACAAGTTCATCTTGCGCTAAAGTGCCAAGTACCTCTGATTCTGCATCCGGCTCTTTGCGTAAACTTAAATCAACTTTATATGTTATTGGCACAGAAGGTGATGGCTTAATATCAAAACGGTTAATAAACTCTTCTTGTGTGCCGTTGAAATAGTTCAGATCAATCCCCAAAGATTCTACGCCATAGCTTGGACCGTCACCGTGCTCGGTATACTGCCAAAATGTCCACTCATCTTCGCTCCACGGCGCAGGGACTAAAGGTTTGCT
>CAZERH010000096.1:4552-7192 GCA_964515535.1 uncultured Anaerolineaceae bacterium | reverse complement strand
CGGGTAAAAAAATGCTACCTGAGAAATAATTTCTCGGTATGCTAAAAACGCCCCATATTGATTCCAGTGTGAGTCTGAAGCATAATAAACTTGCTCATTCTTTTTTCCCTCTAACATCACAGAACGCAAATCGATAATTTCCACTTTTCCGTGCGTATCCATATAGTTGACAATTTGGTCTAGCCTTGACTCTGTTCCCAGCACAGAAATTTCTTGAGGGATAAATTCTGGGTAAATTGTGTTTTTATTCGGAGGAATAACAACCAATAATTTAATGCCGCGAGATGCATAGTCTTCATACAAAGCATCTATATTTACCTGTAAACTCTGTAATTCTTTATCCGAAAATGAAATGGTGTTCTGGTAATCATCTGTACTAAGTTCTCCAGTATAGACAAGCCAATCGTCTTTTCCCACAACTACACGATTATACACTCTATCCCCAAGCCAAACTCGGGAGTTAGCCACCATGGAAATTAGTCTCTCCTTCCCATGAAAGTTCCCATTAATATCGGCAGGAGAAGTATCCAATTTATATACAGGAATAAGCAATATCAAAAAGAAGACAAGCGCAAATGAAAACGAATATGTTCTTGAGAAATTTTGTTTGTTCATGGAAATTTTCCTAAAAATTATTATAAATACCTGGCGTAAACTCGCTATTTGCCATCCACGCAATAGAAATAATTAATAAAAAGAAAAGCAAAATATCGGTAAATAGACGTAAAGGAATAAACATTCTAGGAAATTTTGTTTTTATTCTTTGCTTTATATCAATAAAAAAAGGTCCAACTGGCATAGACAGTATTAGACCGATAACAAGGGCTATTAAAAATGATGGTTCAATAAATGGCAAAGGAGACGATTGAGAAAAAGGAACAGGAGTATAGATATCGAAACTTCCCAAAAGACGCAACAGAAACTCCCAAGCCGACTTCAAGTTCGGAGAGCGGAAAACAATCCAAGTAATGAGTACACTTATTAAAACGTAAATATGGCGTAATGGCCTAAAAATTTTCCGCAAGAATTTTGCTAGAAAGAGGCTTTCAATAACCAGAAATGCTCCGTGTAGCAATCCCCACATCACGAATGTTTTTGAAATACCATGCCATATCCCTGTGAGAAGAAATACAATCATAATATTAAGTTGCTGACCATAGAATTTAATTCGTCTCCTTTCCAAAGGATAAAAAAGATAATCACGAAACCAATTAGAAAGAGAAATATGCCATCTTCGCCAAAACTCCCCCATACTTTGGGAAATATAGGGAAAATTGAAATTTTCTTCAAAGCGAAACCCCATCATCTTTCCCAACCCAAGTGCCATGTCGGTATATCCTGAAAAATCAAAATATATTTGCACCATATAAGCAATAATGGCTAACCAAGCTAATTTTGTAGTTAGAGACCTTGGTCCTATCCTAAAAGCCGCGTCAACAAACAAAGCCAAAATGTCTGCTATTAATATTTTTTTTGCAAAGCCTTGGATAAAACGCCTGATACCATTTGCAACATCCTCATTTGTTGGATCAGGATCGGGAAAAGAAGTTGCAACAGTTTTATAGCGCGTAATTGGTCCCACTAAAATTTTAGGAAAAAGCATAATGTACAAACTGAAATTAATTATACTCTTTTCGCTCTCTATACGTCCTTTATATACGTCAACCAGATAAGAAATCGTTTGAAACAAAATATATGAGAGACCTAAGGGGAATGCAACTTGCCCTAAAGAATTAACAATCTTTTCAGAGAATGTTAATTTGTCTAGAGTTATCCAGTTGATACCATAAGTAGCAATGACTTTAAAGCCCACCAAAGTCAAAAGGTCCCCACCAATACCCAACCAAAGATAACACTTTGAGCAGGTTTTTTCCTTATTTTTGATCAGACGAAGCCCAATCCAGTAATTCCACAAAATAATCCCCGCCATTACCGGAACATAAAATAACTGAGCCCATGAAAAAAACAATAAACTCCCAACTAAACCAATAATACGTCTAAAGCGTTTTTTAGCAAGAAGATAGAGGATAAAAAATAAAGGTAAAAACAAAAAAAGAAACAGAGGAGAGTTAAAAACCATGGTAGCCTTTGGTGAGATATAAATGGTCTATTTAGACATCAAAACAAAAACTGGCTATATGAAAGCGCCACATCTTCTTCGCCCGCTTTTTGCAAATATACGCAGATTCGGTTGGGGGATTTTTTGTAAAACTTTTCGAGGATATGCGTGAATGTGGTCATAAATAATCGCTAAAACCTTGTAGTAAGGGCTGAAGTCTTTAAAGACGCGATTTAATGATTTCTGCCAAAGTTTTGAGGGTATCAAAAGTTTCGGCGTTCAATTCGGTATCTTCAATCCGAACACCGAAGGTATCTTCGACGAAGAGGGCTAAATCCATCAGGCTAAACGAATCGATTAGCCCGCTGGAGATGAGTTTCTCATCTGCTGAAATTTCACGACCGGATTGCCGCAAAATCTCATCGGCGATGAAGGTATTGAGGGTGGTTATTATTTCTGTTGTCATTTCTTCTCCAAAAACAAGATCAAAAAGCCCTCCAAATAAGGGCTGTTTTTTATTAAACTCTAGCCATCTTCAAATAGGCTTCCATAAATTTATCTAAATCGCCGTCTAAAACAGC
>CAZERH010000096.1:0-4452 GCA_964515535.1 uncultured Anaerolineaceae bacterium | reverse complement strand
TAGCCATCTTCAAATAGGCTTCCATAAATTTATCTAAATCGCCGTCTAAAACAGCATCGGTATTCCCCATCTCAAAATCGGTACGATGATCTTTTACCAAATGATAGGGGTGCAAAACATAAGAGCGAATTTGACTGCCCCATTCGGCTTTGGTATATTCGCCGCGCAATTCGTTTAGCTCTTCTTTTTGTTTCGTTTCTTCCACTTCCAATAAACGCGCTTTCAAGACTCTCATCGCATTCTCGCGATTTTGCAATTGCGAACGCTCGTTTTGGCAGGTGACCACAATCCCGCTGGGGATATGCGTCAGGCGAATGGCGGTTGAATTTTTTTGCACACTCTGCCCACCCGCACCGGAGGATTTATAAACATCAACGCGTAAATCCTTCGCTTCTATTTTGATTTCGAGATGTTCATCGCTAATTTGGGGCAAAACTTCGACCAACGCAAAAGAGGTGTGTCGCCGATTGGCTGAATCGAAAGGAGAAATACGCACGAGACGATGAGTCCCTTTTTCGGAGCGGAGATAGCCAAAAGCATAGTCACCTGAAACAGAAATGGTAACACTTTTTATCCCTGCTTCTTCACCTACCGTTGAATCCAAAATAGCTACTTTATATTTATGCTTCTCCGCCCACCGTAAATACATTCGTTGAAGCATTTCCGCCCAATCTTGCGAATCTGTTCCCCCCGCGCCAGCGTGGATAGCAAGAAGTGCATCTTCCTTATCATATTTTCCCGAAAGCATCGCCTGAAAAGCACGCTGATTTAAATCTTTCTCTAACGCGTCAACTTCGCTCTCTAATTCGGCAAGCATACTCTCATCGCCCATTTCAGCGAGTTCGAGTAAATCACTGAGTTGGGCAGAAAATCCTTTCCACGATTCGCTTTCGTCGCGGAGTGCGGTCGCTTTTCGCATCACTTTTCGAGCATGATTCGAGTCGTTCCAAAATTCAGGTGCGGCAGATTCTTTTTCTAATTTCTTAAGTTTTTCTTCTTTGGCAACTAAGTCAAAGACGCTCCATAAGTTCGAGGGTGAGTTTTTTTGCTTCTTTCAAGCGGGTTAAAATTTCTTGCATGATTGTCTCCAAACGTAAAACATATTCTAAAATTCTGCCAAAATGCCTTCTATAAAAGCATCCGAGTTGAAAATTTCTAAATCTTCTATTTTTTCACCTAAACCGGCGAATAAAATCGGCAATTTTAGCTCGTTGCGGATGGCAAAAACCATGCCGCCCCGCGCCGATGTGTCTAATTTGCTGAGAATTACGCCGGTCACATTTACGGATTCTTTGAATGAGCGCGCCTGCTGGAGGGCGTTTTGCCCGGTGGTGGTATCCATCACCAACCACACCGCGTGCGGCGCGCCGGAGAGAGCTTTGCCAACCACCCGCTCCACTTTTTCTAACTCTTTCATTAAGTTGAAGCGCGTATGAAGGCGACCGGCGGTATCTATCAGGATGATGTCCACGCCGCGCGCGATGCCAGCTTGAACTGTGTTATACGCAACCGCCCCCGGATCGCTCTCGGGTTGACCTGAGATAACATCAACCGACAATCGTTCTCCCCAAACTTGAAGCTGTTCAACTGCCGCGGCTCTAAAAGTGTCTGCCGCGCCGAAAAGCACTTTCTTATCTTGAGCAATGAAGCGCGCCCCCAATTTTGCGGCGGTAGTCGTTTTGCCTGAGCCATTTACGCCCACCAGCAAGATGACGCTCGGCGGGGATTCGGCTAAGATGATTTCTTGCGAATCATCTAGGCGGGAGCGCAACTCTGTGCGAAGGGCAGATTTAAGCTCATCGGCACGCACCCAGCCCAAATCACGCGCGTTCCGTTGAAGGGTTTCGATGATGTCTGTCGCGGTCGCGATTCCCAAATCCGCTTGGATGAGGAGAGCTTCCAAATCATCCCAAGTTTCTTCGGTAATTTCACTCGTGCCTAAGAGGCTGGCAACACGTCCAAAAGCCGATTTGCGGGTCTTGGTTAGTCCATCTCGCCATTTTGAAAAGGTATTATTCATAAGCCGCGATTATAACATGCGATTTATGTTATACTGCCCTGAATCGGAGAGTTTATGACGACAAATATCACAGTGAGTTGGCAAGAAGAAAATGTTTTTCTCGGTGAAAACGAGGACGGCGGCAAGGCTATGTTGGGCGGGGAACATATCCACCCGATGCAAATGGTTTTGGTTGCGCTGGCTGGCTGTAGCGGTGTGGATGTGGTGAATATCTTGCGAAAAAAACGTGTGGATTTCAGCGATTTCAAAATTGAAGTGAGCGGCGCGCGCGCAGATAAGCATCCTAAAGTTTATACCGATATTTATGTGCGATATTCGATTTGGGGACAGAACATTAAAGAAAAAGATGTGGAACAAGCGATAAAACTCTCAGAGGATAAGTATTGTTCTGTGAGTGCTATGCTAAAATCTACCGCGAAGATTCATTCAACTTATGAAATTTTGGAGCAAAAATGATTGACGAACCTATTCACGTCACGGATGCCGCTTTTGAGAAAACCGTGCTTCAATCTCCTATTCCGGTGGTAGTCGATTTTTGGGCTCCTTGGTGTATGCCTTGTAAAATGGTCGCCCCTATTTTAGAGAAACTGGCAAAAGAAATGGCTGGAGAAGTGCTGTTCGCTAAAGTAAATACAGATGAATATCCGCAATGGGCGCAAAAATACGGCATTCAGGGCATCCCGACTATGCTTTTTGTTGCCAACGGGAAAATTGCTCATCGTCAGGTTGGGGCTTTGCCTGAACCGATGTTGAGAAATGTGATAAAGAATTTTGTTGAGGTTGCTCAATAATCAAATTATTATGCGAGGAAGGCTATTATGAAGAAAATTTTAGTCACCGGATTGGTACTTTTATTTAGCGTGAGTGCGTGCGTACCTGATTTCTTAAAATCCGATACATCGAACACCCCCGCCGAAGCGGTTGATATTGCTGAAACAGTAGACGCCGCGGCAAATACGCAAGTGGCACAAACTTTTGAAGCCCTAAATAGCCCGACCGCAGAAAGTACTTCTGCCGGAATCATCGTAGAAGAGGCACCTGCTACCGAAACACCGCTTTTTACCGCAACAGTGCTCTCCACAGAAACGGAAACAGCCACCGCGGATGCAACAGAAACGCCTTCACCCACGGGAACTTTAGCAACCGAAACCGCGTCTACAACCCCAGACGGCACACTTTCCGCCGAAACCGCCACGGAAACGCCCAACGGGACACTTGTTCCCTCGGGAACCGGCACAATAGAAGCCACGGAGACGAGCATTTATCCCTCCCCGACTTCGCCGATTAGCATTAACATCCCACCGAAATCGGTACCGCGACATCAGATTAGAGTAGTAAATCAAACCAAAGGTCGCATATATATTTCTTTGCAAGGTGTCACTGTAGGTGATTACCACCCCATCATTGAATACGATCTTCCGCCGTGGCAGAAAGCAGATATCCGCATCCCTGAAGGATGGTATACCGCAATCGTATATGTTGGCAAAGACCCGATGGTCAGTTCTTTTAAAGTCCGTGACAGCAATATCACGATTTTCATTAAAAGAGATCAAATTCAAATTAAAAAATAATTTTTTACAGGAGTTCAAAAACATATGAAAAAGTTAATCCTCATCCTAAGCGCACTCAGCCTTTTACTGGGTGCTTGTAGTCTGGGAACCCCCGCGGAAGAAACCCCTCCGCCATTAACCGGTGACGATATTGAAGCGACCGCGATTTCTATGGCGTGGACAATGGCGGCGCAAACGCAAGCGGCAATGCCCACAGCTACCTATACACCCCTCCCCCCCACGGCAACATTTACGCCTGTCTTTACAGAAACGCCCATTTTTACCGCAACGCCTCTTTTTACCGCTACACCGCTGGCAACAGCAACGAAAGAAGGTGAAATCAAAATGCTATCCTCGTGGGACGGTCAGTCGACACGGCTACTTTTTGTCAACGATACAAATGCTACCGCAACCATCTCCTTATACTTAACAGAAGGGTCGAATGCGCGAGGCTATTACGGATATATCATTGTCCCCATTCTCTCCAAGCACCAAAGCGCGGTTGTTATGGCTCCCAAACAGGGATATTACAGCGTCTTTGCGTGGATGAAGAGAGACGGCAGGAGTTGGAGCGTATCCGGTGGGCTAGGTACTAACAATCCGGACAAACATGAAATTCACCTAACTGAAAATGGCGTTAAGATTCGTAATCCCTAAAAGAAAAATTTAGCAAATAGCGCAACACCAAAGGCAGACATCTGATTTTGAGATGTCTGCCTTTTTTTTTCACTTCAAACCTGTTTTGGGCTTGATTGCCGATGGTGGAAATCTGCTTGAAAAAAGCGTCACTTGTCACATTTTTCCAGAGACCCCGAGAAGAGCAGACAAAATAAACAAAAGATATTTTGACCAAAACGGTGTTTTATTTTGACATTTCAATAA
>CAZERH010000095.1:0-7332 GCA_964515535.1 uncultured Anaerolineaceae bacterium | reverse complement strand
GAATTTGCTGGAACAAATTTATGATAATTTGGTGAAATAAAAACTTATTCCCGATAGAGTTTATTATACACATTTTCCGCTTTCGCGAAATCTTCGGGGGTATTTAAATTCTGAAAAATCGCTTCGTTCTCCACGCCCAACTCGCAAATTTCCACCTCTTTAAACCAAGAAATCACCTTCCATTTATCGGCATCTAAAGCATTTTTTATGGGGAGAAGACAAGCATCGCGCCGATAAAGAGCATGGAGCGGCTCATAACCACCGTGCGTTTTCGGCACCACCGCGTCCGCCCCGCGCGAGACGAGAAGCTGGCGTGCCGACCGAAAAACTTGGGGGCTGGCAAAAGGCATATCACAAGCCACCACCGCGACCAAATCATATTTGGCGGAAGAAAGCGCGGTGTAGAGTCCGCCCAATGCGCCGCGACCAAGCCTAAGGTCACGCGCGAGACGCACATCTAAAAAACGATATGCGTTCGGATTATTGGTGGTGATAATGACCTCATCCGCGATTGGAGAAATCCGATTTAAAATATGTTGAATTAACGGAATCCCATTAAATAATTTGAGAGCTTTATCTTCTCCCATGCGGCTGGAATTGCCACCGGCTTGAATGGCTAGAGTTAACATAATGGTATTATAAGGCAAGTGTGCAATGAGCTGAAAGAGAGGCAAAATGACTTTAGCGAAAAAATTAGATGCGTTGACTGCGAGCGGTGTACTATACAAAAAACTGGATAATAATGCCCTGCGCTGTTTTGCCTGCGGGCATCGTTGCCTCATTCGAGAGGGGAAACGTGGTGTTTGCCAAGTTCGTTTCAATGAGGGGGGAGAGTTGCGTATGCCGTGGGGATATGTTGCCGCCCTGCAAGTTGACCCGATTGAGAAGAAGCCCCTTTATCATTTTCTCTCCGGTGAGAATGCGCTCTCTTTTGGGATGTTGGGATGTGATTTACATTGCGATTATTGCCAAAATTGGTTTACATCTCAGGCAATGCGAGACCCGAAATCTGAGGGGGCGGGACAAATTATTCGTGAGGTTAGCGCGGAAAATTTGGTTGCTTTGGCAAATGAGACGGGCGCAAAAATTATTGCATCCACCTATAACGAGCCGCTTATCACCACAGAATGGGCGGTGGAAATTTTTAAAAAAGCAAAAGAAGAGGGACTAAAAACGGCATTCATCTCAAATGGACATGCCACGCCGGAGGCACTCGATTATTTGAATCCATATTTGGACGCGTATAAGATAGATTTGAAATCTATGCAGGATAAAAATTACCGCAAATTAGGCGGCGTATTGCAAAATGTGACCGATAGCATCCAACGCGTTCACAAATTAGGGATTTGGCTCGAGGTGGTCACATTGGTTGTGCCAGATTTCAACGATTCTAACGCGGAACTTTGGGATATGGCGCGCTTTTTAGCCGAAATCTCTCCCGATATTCCGTGGCACGTAACGGCTTTTCATCGCGATTATAAAAGACTCTCAGGAGAAAACACCTCCCTTGAAACGCTTCTTCGCGCGGCGGATATAGGGCGTGAAGCCGGGCTACGCTATGTTTATACGGGAAATGTGCATGGGTTGGCGGAAGAGTACGAATCTACACATTGCCCAAGTTGCAATCAAGCCCTCATCTCAAGGCACGGTTTTGTAATTGACGATTATCAGTTAACGAGCGATGGGAAATGTCCGCATTGTAATACGATGATCGCGGGCGTTTGGACGAGTACGCCCCAAGATATTCGTTTAAATGGGACGGGAGTACCGAGGTTGGTATAAATTTAATGCTTAGGAACGAAGATTAAATAAGTTACGCTAAACCTGACAGGTCTTTGAGACCGGTCAGGTTTAGACTCAACTTTTCTGTCGGCATTTGCCTAAATCGCCGTGTTATGCAGGAAATTTCACCCACTTAAATAGTCAATCCAACCGATAATTTTTATCCCTTTTCTGGCTTATAATTAGAGCATTAACTAACCATTTCTGATATTAAGCAACTCTCTGAATTTAAATTATCCGTCCCGTTTTCTAAACAACATAGCCCGATAAAAACAGAACACTAACTTGCGCTGATTTTGCGGATTTTCACAGATAAAACAAAAAAACGCATGAATCCGCTTAATTCGCAAAAACCCGCGTTCTATTCTCTCAAAGCTGAATAGTCACAAAAAAACTATAAAAAGGTAAAAACATGAGCGATAAAAAATATATCCTAACCATCGATCTCGGCACAAACGGGCCCAAAGTGGCGTTGATTTCCACGAAGGGCGAAATCATTGCACACGAGTTTGAGGAGAACGCCGTCATTCTGCTCCCGAACGGCGGCGCGGAGCAAGACCCCAACGAGTGGTGGCTCACCATTATAAAAGCGGCAAAAAGATTGGTGGCAAATAATCAAACCAAAATCAAGGATGTCGTCGCTGTGAGTTGCACGAGTCAATGGTCTGGCACTGTCGCGGTTGACCAAAAGGGCAATCCGCTGATGAACGCCATCAACTGGATGGACACGCGCGGCGCATCCTATGTCAACAAAGTAGCTGGCGGGGCAATCCAAATTGAGGGCTACGCCATCCCGAAAATGCTTCAATGGTTAAATAAAACGGGCGGCGCACCAACCCATTCCGGCAAAGATCCGATTGCACATATTTTATATATCAAAAACGAATTGCCCGAAATTTATGAGAAAACTTATAAATTTTTAGAGCCAAAAGATTATCTAAACCTAAAGTTGACCGGCAAATTCGCCGCATCGTATGATTCGATTGCCTTGCATTGGGTGACGGATAATCGGGATATTGATGAGATCGTTTACGATGACGCGCTTTTCAAAATCACTACTTTGGAACGCCATAAATTACCCGAGCTCAAACGTGCAGTAGACTTGCTTGGCGTACTAAAAGCGGATATTGCGAGTGAACTGGGCTTGCCTAAAGATACCCCCGTAATCATGGGGACGCCCGATGTACATTCGGCGGCGATTGGCTCCGGCGCGGTGAAAGATTTTGAAGGACATTTATATATCGGCACATCTTCGTGGCTGACTTGCCATGTCCCTTTCAAAAAAACAGATATTTTTCACGGGCTGGGTTCCCTCCCCTCGCCAATTCCGGGGCGTTATTTGCTCCTTAACGAACAAGAATCGGCGGGAGCTTGTTTGAAATTTTTGAAAGATAATATCTTATATCACGAAGACGCCTTATTAACGGAATCCAAAGTACCGGATATTTATAAAGTCTTCGACCAAGTCGCGGCAAATGCCCCTGCGGGGAGCGGAAAGTTGATTTTTACCCCTTGGCTTTACGGAGAACGCACGCCAATTGAAGACCATACCATTCGGGGCGGTTTTCATAATATGACTCTGCAAACGACCCGCGAGCATTTAATCCGCGCGGTTTTTGAAGGCGTCGCATTTAACGCTAAATGGTTGTTGAAATATGTAGAAAAATTTATCGGCAGACGCATGAATTCGCTAAATATCATTGGCGGAGGCGCAAACTCTGCCCTCTGGTGCCAAATTTATGCCGATGTGCTAGACCGAGAGATTCGACAAGTGAAAGACCCCATCCACGCCAACTCACGCGGGGCGGCTCTTTTAGCCTCTGTAGCATTAGGATATAGCACTTTCGAAGATATTTCCGAGCAAACGCAGATTTTAGCCACTTATTATCCCAATCCTGAAAACCGAGAAATTTACGATGAACTTTTCGAAGAGTTTTTGGGTATTTATAAGCAAAATAAAGGCATGTATGCGCGGCTGAATGGATGAGGATTGTACGCAATACAATTCTGAATTTATATGCTGAATAGAGCAAAGTGAGAATAAATATGGACCCTATAGAACTTGTCAACAAATTAGGCTGGATGCCTCCACGCCTGATGGCTATACTAGAACGCAATCTTAGAAAAATCCCTTATGTTCAAGAACAAATTCAGGGCGAATACGATGAAATTATGGGTGATTTAGAAGAAAGCCTCAAACCCTACCGCAAAGATTTCGATACTTTCTCCGCAATTCCTGAAAAAGGGCGCAACAAAAAAGATATTCTAGCAGAAATGCAAAAATTGCAAGATATAGAATCGGCTAAATGGAAAGATGGTTTCGTTTCGGGGGCAGTCTATCACGGCGACCAAGAACATATAGATTTTCTCAACAAAGTTTATGCCATCAACTCGCAAAGCAATCCGCTCCACTCCGATATTTGGCCCAGCACCGCCAAATTTGAAGCCGAAATTATCGCCATGACAGCCCAAATGCTCGGCGCAGATAAAACAGACTCTGCTATTACCGGCACGGTCACTTCGGGCGGCACGGAAAGCATTTTGTTGGCGATGAAAAGTTATAGAGATTATGCCAGAGATAAAAAAGGCATCAAACGCCCCAATATGATTATCCCCACCACAGCCCACGCGGCGTTTGATAAAGCCTCGCAGTATTTTGGCATCAAAATGATTCGCATCCCCGTAGATGAAAATTTTCAAGCAGACGTGAACGCAACCCGCAAAGCAATCAACCGCAATACCATTGTCATTGTCGGCTCGGCTCCCTCTTTTCCGCACGGCACGGTAGACCCAATTGAAGCCCTCTCTGAATTAGCCTATGCCCGCGGGATTGGATTCCACACCGATTCCTGTTTGGGCGGATTTGTGCTCCCCTGGGCGCAGAAACTTGGATACGCCGTCCCCGTTTTTGATTTTGGCTTGCGTGGCGTTACCTCAATATCTGCTGATACGCACAAATACGGCTACGCGGCAAAAGGGACTTCGGTGGTGCTATATCGTGGCGAGGAACTACGCCATTATCAATTTTATACCACCACAGAGTGGCCCGGTGGCTTATATTTTTCTCCAACTTTAGCAGGAAGCCGCCCCGGTGCGTTAAGCGCGGCATGTTGGGCATCCCTACTCACGATGGGCGCAGACGGTTATACCCAAGCCGCGAAAAAGATCATGGAAACTGCCGAGATTATCAAAAAAGGGGTTGCAGAAATCCCCGAATTATACGTTCTGGGAAATCCGCTTTATGTGATCGCGTTTGGCTCCGATGATGTGGATATTTTCAAAGTAATGGACTATATGACAAAACAGGGTTGGAGTCTAAATGGTCTCCACAAACCTTCGGCGGTTCATATTTGCATCACTTTGCGACATACTCAGCACGGCGTGGCTGAAAAGTTTATTGAAGATTTACAAGCTGGGGTCGCGTTCGTTCGCGAAAATCCGGACGAAAAAGGCGGCATGGCTCCCATTTACGGGATGGGGAGTTCTCTCCCGTTGAGAGGCATTGTATCTGATATGTTGAAGAAGTATTTGGATTTATTGTATAAAATTTGATGGTGTTTTTTTGAAATGCAGACCAAAAGACCCCGTCCCCTTTGAGGGAACGGGGTCTTTTAGTTAGGGGGACGCAAAACGGATTGGTATTCCGCACACCAGCCAAAAGCACGCGCGGTGCGCCCGCTTTTATCGCCTTATTTTGCTTTGTCGGAGGGTTTTCTTACAATCCCGCCGCGGGCTTGGTGTCCCTGTCCAATAACGATGAAGGCTGAATCATCAATATCCGAGACGATATTTTTGAGTGTGTTTGCGTCTGAGCGAATAACCGTACAAAAAAGGACGGTGTGTTTGTCTTTGGTGAACATGCCTTGCCCCGCCCATGAAGTTACGCCTATGCCCAGACGGGTAAGAATGCCTTTTGAAACGGCGTCCGGAGAGTTTGTAACGATAAATACCGTGCGGATTATGCTAGGACCTTCAAGAACATAATCGGTTGCCAAGCCAAAGATAAACAAGGCTAAAAATGAGTAGAGGGCGCGTTCCCAGCCGAAAACTTGTCCGAAAATCAGTAAAATCAAGCCGTCTGTGACGATATATGCTTGGCTAATTGGAAGTCCGGTTTTTAACTGCAAAACACGCGTAACAATGGCAAGTCCGGCGGTGGTACTGCGCCCGCTAAAAATTAGTCCCGTTCCAATGCCACCTAAAATACCGCCATATAGTGCGTTGAGCAGTAAATCGTCTGTAACGCCTGCCGGAAGGATGGTGGCAAAAAAATCTATGCCCAAATTATAGATGAGGACGGTATAAAAGGTGCGGACAAGAAAATTAAAACGCCCTAAATAGAAAAATCCTATGACGAGCAGAGGGATATTCAAGATGAGCATCGTTAATCCGATGGGGAAATTCGTAAAATGATTGATGATAATTGCCGAACCGGTTACGCCTCCGCCCGGCGCGAGGTTAACCGGAACGAAGAAAACATCTATCCCGATAATGAGGATGAATGCGCCTATGGTGATGCTAAGCCATTCTTTGAAAATACTCTTCCAGTTTGCTTGGATAATTGTGAGTTTGAGTTTTTTTAACATTTTTCGTTAGTTTTTGGTAATTACTCAGTTTTGAGAGAACAGAACGCGGATTCACGCTGATTTAAAAACTCTTTTTTTGTGAAAATTCGTGCGCCTTCGTGGATTTTTTTTGAGACTACCGCGAAACCCTAGATCCCTAATTTTGAGCGAGTACAATTTTTCAGTCCGCTACGCCAGTATAAACTAGGAAAAGCGGCATGAAGGGATATAAGGTGGCAAGGTTTTTAACACGCATTTTTTTTGCTGTTATGCGCCGAATATCGTAGATGTTTCGGACATGGTAATCACCTGAGTATTCTGACCCTGCTAGAAAACGCCCCAATTTATAGAAAAGGTTTTCTGTGGGACCTGAGATGATAATTTCACCACCGGAGATGAGAAGAGATGAGAGTTTTGCTAATTCCTGATCCAAATTATCCACATGTTCAAGAACGTCTAGGGCTATGATTAAATCGAGTGATTTTTTCGGGATGTCTTGATAGGTCTCTTGAAAAGAGATATTTTTGGGGAAAAGAATATATTCTTCAACTTTTTTTATAGGCTCTAAATCTATATCAACACCAATTACTTGATTGGCTCGCTCCGCGAGAAAGGGGAGCATAACGCCACTTCCACAGCCAAAATCTAAGACTTTTTCCAAATTTCCTTTTTGTTCAATATATTGCACTACATGATAAATCCGTTGCCAGAACAAAAAATTCATTAAAGGATTGGGATTGCTATAGGCAGGGAACGCGGCTTCAGCCAAATTCTCTGAATATGCTGTAGCTAAAATTTTGTGGGTTGTCTCAACAAAAGGCTTTTTATAAGCGTTGAACTCTTTTCTTTTCACTGTGCTGTTTTCTCCAGATGAGGCTGAAAATTCAATTAATAAGCTGTAGAAGAATCCGTTCCCTTAAAGGGTGTGGATTCTTCTGTTTGTTGAGTTTTATTCTCGTAATCTTTTCTGAACGCCTTTCTCATC
>CAZERH010000094.1:0-7458 GCA_964515535.1 uncultured Anaerolineaceae bacterium | reverse complement strand
TACGCGCCGCGTTGACGCGCGTTATCAACGATTATGCGCGCAAAGCCAAAATTCTAAAAGAAAAAGATAAAAACTTTACCGGAGATGATACGCGTGAAGGGCTGACCGCAATCGTTTCTATCAAACACCCTGAACCACAATTTGAAAGTCAAACAAAAGTTAAGTTAATGAACCCCGAAGTGCAAACTCACGCACAAAAAATTATCGGCGAAGCATTTAGCTCCTTTTTAGAAGAAAACCCCGCCGCGGCAAGAGCGATTGTGCATAAATGTCTCACTTCCGCGCGGGCTCGTAGTGCCGCGCGTAAAGCACGCGATTTAATCATCCGCAAATCCGCCTTAGAAAGCCTGACCTTGCCCGGCAAATTAGCCGATTGCTCTGAGCGTGACCCCAACAAGACCGAGCTATATATAGTCGAGGGCGATTCGGCTGGTGGTTCTGCCAAACAAGGACGCGATCGCCATTTTCAGGCAATTTTGCCCCTACGCGGCAAAATTTTGAACACAGAGCGCGCTCGCCTTGACAAGATTTTAGGAAACAAAGAAGTAAAAGCTCTCATTTCTGCTCTTGGCACCGGCGTTGGAGAAGGCTTTGACGTAAGCGGCTTGCGCTACGGACGCGTCATCATTATGACCGATGCCGATGTGGACGGTAGCCATATCCGCACCTTATTGCTGACATTTTTCTTCCGCTATATGCAACCGCTAATTGACGAGGGGCATCTTTATATTGCCCAGCCGCCCCTTTACCTCATCACCCATAAACGCAAATCGCAATATGTCTATACCGAAGACCAAAGAGAAGATTATATGCGCGGCATACCCAAAGGAGAAAAAGTTGGTCTCCAACGCTATAAGGGCTTGGGCGAAATGAACCCCGTCCAGCTTTGGGAAACGACAATGGATCCAGAAAACCGCACCTTACTTCTCGTCACCATCGAAGATGCAACTGAAGCAGACCGTACATTTGATATGTTGATGGGAGCCGCCGTTCCCCCACGAAGACGATTTATCCAAACCCACGCGCAAGACGTTCGCAATTTGGATGTTTAATAAGATGGATGGAATACCCCATCCGCAACGAACGCGTTTCGGGCTGGGTGACTGCCCCCCAGCCATTTCTCGGCGTGAGCAGAAAACTGCCTACGCCGAGAAGATGTTGCTCGAAAGCACACAAGATAAAAACGCGCGCGGTGCGGTTTCTCATCCTAAATATAAACTTTAACAAAATCGGTCTCTTCGCAGACCGATTTTGTTATGAAACAACCATCTTCATTTAAGGCGTTTTAGAGTAAAATCTACCTGAGAATATTTTTAACAACTTCGGCTAATTGCTACTTTGAGAGATTAAGGTGAATTATGAGCATTTCTCAACCTGTTAGAAAGAAAAAATGGCTTGATAGAGTTACAGAATCTACAATTTTAATCTACCAAGCCCTTGTAGTTATCGTGTTCATCCTAACGCCTATATTTGCTATTCGGTGGTGGAATACACCTTTTTTGGGTGCCTATGTTAGGCACTCTCTGGTTCTTAGCGGAGCAGGTCCCAACAATGAGAGGGCGGAAGAAGAACAGTGGAAGCTATTCGATGATGTAAAAGGTGAAAGACAACAGATTCTTTCTGTTGGTGGGGAAAGTGTTAGTAGCACGAAAGAGATGAACGCAAAGCTCTCCACTTATGATGTTGGAGATACCGTTCAAGCCACCTATGTGGATGAGGCGGGGAGCAAAACAAATAAAGATGTTGAGTTGATTTCTTTTCCGGCGGCAGATAAATTCAAATACTTCATTTTTCCTTATATGCTCGGCGTTATTTATTTGGGCATTAGTTTATGGATGTCTAGAATACGTCTTTCGGATAAATCCGGTCGCGCTTTTATACTTTTTGCCTCTTCTTTTGCTCTTACTTCTGCTGTTCTCTTTGATTCTTATACAAGCACTTACTTTACAAGTTTATGGTTTTTTTCCATAGCCTTTGCAGGTGGCGGATTATGGGATTTAGCACTTAGCTTTCCACAAGAATTTACCATCACAAAAAAACACCCCTTTATTCGCCGATTCGGATACGGCATCGCTCTTGTTTTGAGCGCACTTGCCCTCCCTAGTACCAATAATATCCATGCGCCCTACAGCTATATTTCGAAGTGGAATAATGTCTATGCGTTTACAGGGTTTACCGTTTTCTTATTTATCGGTGTCCTTTTATATCGCAGTTATACAGACAAGTCTCCGGTCGCTAAACAACAAATAAAAATGGTATGGTGGGGCATTTTGTTCTCATTTGCTCCGGTCGGCATATATTTACTGCTTAATCCATTTTTTCAAATAAATTTTAGTCCCTATGTTTTGGGTACAACAGTCGGATTTCCATTGGTTCTTGGGTACGCCATCTTACGCTACCGTTTCTTTAGAGTAGACTATATTCTCAGTCGGAGTCTATTGGTAATTGTCCTAACAACGTTAACCAGTTTGAGCTATGCGCTTGTTCTTTGGGGGATAGGAATAATCATAGGGACACAGATTCCTGCCGATAACCCTTGGGCAATCGGTGTTCTAGTTACGGTCTTAGCCTTTTTCATACGTCCCTTGCAAGAGCGTCTTCAAAAAGTTATTGATGCGCTTCTCTTTCGTGGGCAACACGCTTTTCACGAACCCTTACAAGCTTTCAATCAAAAAATAGCCAAAGCAAAAGATCTGTCAGAAATCGCGTCTGCGCTCCAAGAGGCAATTACCAAAAGTCTCATGCCAAGCATTCTGCATATCTACATTCATGACACTTCGAGTAACCAATTTATCGCAATAGCCTACAAGGGCAAAACAAGTAGCGATATTCGTTTCACTGAAAATAACTTGCTGGTAAAAACACTAAAAAACGAAAACAAACCTTTTTATTTTGATACATCAAATCCACCAAAAGAATTTGATGGGGAAAAAGCCCGTTTATCTTTACTTGGCACCCATCTCCTTGCTCCCTTCAAAAGCATAGATAAATTAATGGGATGGATCGCATTGGGATTACGTCCTTCCGGCGAGCCATACTCGTCCTTAGAATTTGATCTTCTTACAAACATAAGCAACCAAGCCGGTATCGCCATTGAACGCGCTCAAGTCGTTGTGAATATGGAAAAACAAGTTGAAGAGATGAATGCACTCACCCGTATTTCACAGGGAGTTAGTATCACCTTATCTTTTGACGACGCACTTGAGCTAATTTTTACCCAAACAACCCAAATTATTCCTGCTACCGATTTTCATATCACCTTGCGCGACCAAACAGGTGACTATTTCTATTTTGCCTTTTGCATCGAAAATCAACAACGCCTTGAAGAAAAAGAAAATCTGCCTCTCCCCTATAATCAGGGGATTGGTCAATGGGTCGCCCGCAATGGGCGCACCCTTCTTTCGCAAGACTATAAACAAGAATGTCAACGCCTCAACGTGGTGCCATCCTTACTGAAAATTTATGCTTGGGCTGGTGTTCCTCTCAATGCCGGATCAGAGACTATTGGCACACTCAGTGTCGCCAGCAGAGACCCCAACACAACTTATACAAAAAAACAACTTAGTTTACTCCGAGCTATTGCCCACCAAACGGCGGGAGCTATAGTTAAGGCTCGTTTGCTTCAAGAAACAGAACGCCGCGCAAAACAACTAGCCTCTCTAAACGAAATCACACAACAACTCACATCGACCCTCGAACACGAACCGCTCCTCCAAAACATCCTTGAAAGTGCTGTTCAGATTCTCGATTGCGAAGCGGGAACACTCTTCATGGTTGATGAAGACACCGAAGAATTGGTATTTACCGTCACGGTCGGACCAGCCGCAGAAGACTTAATAGGAAAACGGATTCCCGCCGGAAAAGGCATTGTTGGCAAAGCAGTCGAAACGCGCGCACCCGTTGTTGAAAACAACACACGAGAAGCAAAAGATTGGGCGAAAGGCACCGATGAAAAAACAGGATTTTCTACACAAGCTCTGCTCGCAGTTCCCCTCCAAATCAAAGGAAATGTCATCGGCGTTGTTGAAGTCATCAATAAAAAAGACGGACTTCCCTTTGTCGATGGCGACAAAAACTTACTCACCGCTTTTGCCGGTCAAGCGGCTGTAGCTGTAGAAAATGCCCGTCTATATACACTCACAGATCAAGAACTTAACTCACGTGTCGAAGAACTCTCCATCATGCAACGCATTGATAGAGAGCTTAACGCCAGCCTTGAAACCGACCGCGCAATGCGCACCACTCTCGAGTGGGCAATGCGCCGCTCCAAAGCGGATGCCGGTCTTATCGGAAACCTTAGCGAAGAAGGTGTCCACATCATGGCACAAGAAGGCTACGGCGACCAACTAGACTACTACAAAGACAAAGCCCTACCTCTTGACCTCCCCGCAATGATTAACGCCTCCGAAAGCGGTCAATCTCAAACACTCCAACTTAACCCTGCAGAACAAGGCGGACTATTATCCGGCACAAGAACACAAATCGTAGTTCCGCTTCGCCGAGAAGCAAACGTAGTCGGATTAATTTTGCTGGAAAGTCTCGAAAAGACTGAAGTAGACCTCGATTTCCTCAGCCGTCTCAGCGACCACGCCGCGATCGCCATCGCCAACGCCCAACTATATGCAGAAGTTGAAGCCGCCAATATCGCCAAAAGCGATTTCGTCTCCTTTGTCGCCCATGAACTCAAAAACCCAATGACTTCAATCAAAGGATACACAGAACTACTCGCCGCTGGCGCAGTTGGCGAAGTTAACGAAAACCAAGGTAACTTCCTCCAAACCATTCGCTCCAATGTCATCCGCATGTCCACCCTAGTATCAGACCTAAACGATAACTCAAAAATCGAAGTCGGTCGCCTGCGCATGGACTTCGCCCCCATCAACATCTCCGATGTCATCAACAATGCCGTTCGCTCCACAGACAAACAAATCGCTGAGAAAAAACAAACAATCACGCTTGAAGTCCCCGAAAATCTCTCCAAGATTTGGGCAGATAGCACCCGTGTAGAACAAGTTCTTGTCAATTTTGTAAGCAACTCATACAAATACACTCAAGAAGAAGGACATATCATTATCGGAGCAGAAGAAGTTGCTAATAAATGGGACCCGGAAGGCGCACCAACTGTCATCCACGTCTGGATCAAAGACAACGGAATTGGCATGACAGAAGAAGACCAAGCCAAAGTCTTCACTAAATTCTTCCGCTCAGAAGACCAAAAAGCCCGCGAAGCCCCCGGCACCGGGTTAGGGCTCAACATCACCAAAAGTCTCATCGAAATGCAAGGCGGACGCACCTGGTTTGAAAGCGAATTCCGCGAAGGCACCACCTTCCACTTCACAATACCAACAGCAGAAAAATAAATACTACAAGAGAAAGCCTAAAAGTCTGCCCCTCACTCAGTAAACCTTAAAAATTCAGAGTAAAACAAAAAACTGAGAGCAAAAAACAGGCAAAAATTATGACGCTAAAAGCAGTAGTAGGACAGGCACAAGCATTTGACGGGCGAGAAGCGGGCTTACAAGCCACGCATCAAGCACTCAACAAAATCGGAGTCAGCACCCCCTCCCTCGCCATCATAGTCGCATCACGCTATTACAACGCCAAAAGCGTTGCCAACAGCGTTTCCAGCCTTCTCGGAGACACCCCCATTATTGGATTTTCCTCCGCCTCCGCCCTCACCAACGCAGGGCAAACAAAAAACTCAGTCGCGGTCGCATTACTCAGTAGCCCAGATATAAAAGTAAGTCACCACTGGCTATCAGGATATGCTCAAAGCGGACGAGAAACCGCATCGCTCTTGCGTGAACTTGCTTCCGCTACCGAAACGGATGACAAGAAGATACTCTTCTTTGCCGATGGGTACAACGGCGACGCCGAACAAATGTGCCGTGCTCTAACAAACCCGCCATTCTCTCTAATAGGAGGACTTTCAAGCGGAAACCCACACACAGGCACCACCACCCAAATAGCCGGCATTCGCGCCGGCTCCGGAAGTTTAGCCGCCGCAATCATCGAAGGCAACCTAAAAATCGGCGTAGGCTCCGAATGTGGCTGGCGTCCAATCGGAAGCCAATTTCGGGTCACGCGCTCGCGCGGATTTTGGATTCGCGCCCTCGATGGTCGTCCGGCATCCGAATCTTATTCCGCCCTGTTTGGCTATCCCGCCCGTGATTGGGGCTTCCCTCCTCTCAACTTCCTAGTGCGCCTTTACCCTCTCGGCATTGAAAAAGGAGACGGAGAACTAGTCGTTCGCTCCCCTCTACGCGTAGAAGCAGACGGGAGTTTCCGCATGAACGCCCCCATCCGCGAAGGAACAGATGCCTACCTGCTCACAGGCAGTCCCACCACCTGCCTAGAAGCCGCACAGCGAGCGGCTCAGAAAGCTCGCTTCGCTCTAGGAGATATTAAACCTAAATTCGCCTTAGTTTTGGCGGATATTGCATGGCAAATGGTTCTAAAAGCCAAACCTGGAGCAGAGACCGAAGCCATTCTGGATATTCTCGGCAAAGATGTCCCCATTATCGGCGGCTACACACTCGGACAAGTTATCCCCGGCAAAGGCGAAGCCCCTCCCGATTTTCTAAATCAACATATCACCGTAATTGCCTTCGGAGAAGAGGAAAAAGAAGACCCAAGCTCCTCCGTTACATTTAAAAAAGCAGATATTGAAGCAAAATTAGCAAAAAAGAAAGAATAATCGAAAGCATTCAGACCTTAGACTTTTGACTTCAGTGTATCGTCCTGAATATAATTAGCAGTAAAAGTACTGATTTTCCTTTGGACATATGCCTTAAAAATAACTGCTCAAAATATTTTACGCGCAAGGGCGAACAACCGTCGCCCCTACGCGTAAAAATTATCACATCTTTATTTTGGCAACTCCTCTTAAAAGATCCAAACCGAATATTTTTCGCCAGTTTGGAGAAAAAAAACTCAGGTCTGATGTTTTATATTTGAACGCTTGCTAACGACCAACACCTGTATAAAAGAAAACTGCCAAAATCAACTCGCGTAGATTTTGGCGGTTTCTTATACTCCATCTCATACATCCCCCTACGGATTCATCTCATAAATATCTTTAAGCGCATAAACATGCTCTCGCCATACTTTTCTATAGCGCATTTCGTCAGCTACCGCCTTGCGCATCATGCGCTGACAAAATACCATCTGCTCAGCTGTGCTACCGGGCTTGCCATAAAGTTGCAAAGCGAACTTGGAGAAATCCCGCACCATAAAATCGAAAATCTGATCAACCAGAGCATCGTCCATTTCGTAAATTTTCGCGTTCTCAAGAATCAATTGTCCATAAACGACCAGCGCAAATAATTCTCCCATTGCCATCAGAAAATCCGTATCTCTCTGCTGGGACTCGTTCGGAGATGCCTTCACCAAAAAATCTTTAAAAACATTCACTTGTTCCTGAAAAAGATTCACATTGGGCAAATCGTAACACTCAAA